>URQX01000017.1 GCA_900550175.1 uncultured Veillonella sp. | reverse complement strand
AACATGAGATTAGAAAATTGATTTAATTTTGTCGCATTACTTATTGCAATTCATCAGATAAAAAAGAACTTTGTTGTTTCATAAATACAGATTATCCTGATTATACTTTAAAAATATCAAATATAAACCATCTTATGAAAAAAGGTGAACACTATTTGGGTAAGCCACAAGAGCTACTTACACCAAAAATGAAGATTTACTTAGATATAGAAAACAAATTAATAGAATTAGACACAGTCGATAGGATAAAAAAGCTCTGATAGTGTTATAAAAAATAACCTCTAGTTAATGAAACATCAAATTTCACTAACTAGAGTATTCTTTTTTAGATATTTCAATCATACTACGCTTATTTACATAGCTAAACTCCATAATAAAGAGCACACAAAATTTTTTCTATCTTCATATACAGATTCACTTTATCTGGCTTGACAATAAGATTAACACCCTAAACAATACGCTTAATTCTGATGAGAGTATACATATATACATAGATGGTTTACCAACATGTCCTATCCGGGTGACTAGCATTATGCTAGTCTTGGCGGCTTAGTCACAAAGGTTACTACTCAATTTTCAGAAACAACCACTACTCCTGAAACGCCTTCAACAACTTTATTTCTTTTACGTAAGACTTGTTCTGATAGAAGAAATCATCTTACTCTACCAGTTATGATTACACTGTTGTATAAAGCAAATTAAATAAATTACTGAAGTAATTGGATATCCATTGGAGCTTCATGCTTAGATTCCCATTTTTTATCTTTTTCCGCTCAAGCAGGACGCAATAGATACAGGTTCTAAGAGATGAATAGCTACAACGCTTCACAAACTCACAGGACTTCATCAAAAACCAGATTTCTAACCTTACCACAATTGATGAAGTACTTGTAAAACCCTGGTTGAAGCAAATCACAACCTAGGATGACCATTGTAAGGTTGAAATAAAACCCGGACCTAAGGCCAATGTTGAAGAATAACCATGACGAACGAAACCCTCCCAGCCATAATAGTTGTGAGGATTATTATTAATTAATGACAATTGTATATTCTTTCGACATTTCTGCAAAAATACTATCAATTTCAGAATATACCACATTTAATTCATCAGCGATGACACCTCTAACGTAAGCATCTCTAAGCTCTGATTTCTCCAATAGTACCCATTTCAATTGTTTATATGAATACTTTGCAAATGCTATCCATTGAGGGTAGTTTATTGCCATAGGGTTCTTTGTGAAGTAAATCTTTCCAGCATTTACTGCAACAGCTACTGAATGCCCAATAAATAACATAGTGCTCAACTTTGGATGCTTTTCACGATTCAATGAAAATGGAATAGAATCTTTTATAGAATTACCTTCTTTAATCCTCTTAATACCGTAGCCTAATCTGATGATTACTTCAATTATCATCATCGGAATTGACATGCTACAAAAGTGAATGAAATCGTAGCCCTCATAATACATTCCTTGAACAATCTCAGCAATCGTCTGCTCTTCTTCACCAATACTACCAAATTGCAATAAATTAAATAATGCCATTAACGGAGCCGGTAGTCCCATTGAAGTTGTAATATCAGATTTGAAATGAATAATCTGTTTTGCAATGGCGACAAAAATATCACTTTCTTTTCTATCCGCGTAGTTTTCCATGACTTGCGACACAATTTTTCCCGTTTTATCAATAGTCGTCATCTTTCCGGTTAAAATATCATACACTCCAAATATCAATCCAAGAATAGGGTCATGTCCAAGTGATAACAGTCTGTGATAATATGCCGATAAACCTGTGACATATTCTGTGGTATGACGATTATCCTGGGCATCAAAAGATACTTTACTTATCTTCGAGTTAGCAAGTTTCTCCATTTCATCTTCAGGGAACCTTTCGTTAAACCAGTCTCTAACATAATTTGAGAGTGGGCCACCTTTTAATCCTTCTGGAGTTTTCTGAGGAATTCCAATTAACAAAATGTCAATTACAGCACCTAAAATACCAGATGCTACACAAATGGAAACATCTATTTTATCAAGCTCATGAATGCTATTGTAATCTGCATTCAAAGCATGAAGAGCGGCTTGATTAATTCTCAATTCTTCATTTGAAAATAAAGCTTCTAAATCAGATGCTGTACCTACATCTGTCTCTGCCTGAGTACATAATTCTTCCCATGAAGGAACTCTCATGACTTTTTTAGGTTCAGAGTTAACCACCACAGGCAATTTATCTGTAGCTATACCTAGTTCCTTTAATAATGCTTCGCTCTCTGAAATACAAGCTTCCAAGGATGTTATATCAGGTCTATTTATTGAGCTTAATTCTTTTGACTGATGATTCAAAACATTATTAAAATGTTGTTCTGCTTCAGTGTACTTGAATTTGCTCATGCGGCTTTACCTAAGTCTTTCTTTAAGTCTTTTATTATTTGTGTAAGAAGAATATTTAAGCGCTGTAAATAACTATACCGCTCTTTGTCAGCATCAGCCTCAGACTTTAAGGCTTGAATTATTGCTTCATGTTTTTTCAAAGCCTCTTTATATAAACGTTCTTTTTCTTGTCTTAGCTGCTTATTTTTCAAATGTGATGCCAAACCAACTCCACCAGCGGCTAATGCCGCAACAGGAGCTGCCAACACAAATACACCTGCCACCATTCCGCCACCAACTATACTTCCTGCTACCGCAAGTCCAGACGTAATACCAGGTGCAGATAATCCTACAGTACCCAATCCATACAGTGCTGCAAAGGAGCCAATACCCCCTATACCAGCCCCTAACGCTCCAGTAAGAACTTCAGGAATAGCACTTTCTCTAATTGTACGGGATTTATCATTTAAAGCAGCTGATGCCTCATTTACAACATTAACAACCTGCTGTAATGATTCAACGCTTTGAAACACCATGTCTTTCTTTTTCTTTACATATTCGTCCATTATTACACCACCTTTTGTTATTCTTTAGTTTATTTCATCATCAAGTTTAAACCAACCTTCATAAAGAAGGTCTATATACTAATCAAGATCAGATTAAAGGTCGACAATTGCGTAGAAATCAACTTTATAGCTTTTAACTATATTTCTCTAAAAAGCTTCTGCCTTTTGTGCTTGTAGCAGCAACTCTCGTAAAGTCATAAAGAACCCTGATTTTTTATGATAGTTGGCACCATAATTATATATTGTTATTAAACATAAATCCATTAACACCAATATAATAATAAATCAGAACCACCCGTAAAACGGGTGGTTTGCTCACGAGCTATAAGCCCGTAGTACTAGGCCAGCATCTAAAGGCGCTGTCCTTCACTACGTTCAAGCCGCATAGCCATCGACTCGTAACATTCTCCTTAAAGGGGATATGTATTACTTGCTACCCTTAAAAGGGGATTCATATTCTTTTACGCTAAGTTTATCTTTCATTTGGCCATGTAACTCTTGCTCACGTATATATTTCTTTACTGTAGCCTCATTTAAACCTACTGTACTAACATAATAACCCTCGGACCAAAAGTGTCTATTTCCAAATTTATACTTTAAGTTTGCGTGTTTATCGAACATCATTAGCGCACTTTTACCCTTTAAATATCCCATAAAAGATGAAACTGATATTTTAGGTGGAATTAACACTAGCATATGCACATGATCTGCCATAAGCTCCCCCTCTATAATCTTGACGCCCTTATATTCACATAAACGTCTCAGTATTTCACGTAAACTATTTCTGTATTGATTATATATAACTTTACGTCTATACTTAGGTGTAAATACTATGTGGTATTTGCATAACCATTTTCTGTGCGCAATGCTCTGTGTCTTTGTTGCCATATAAAAGAACCTTTCTTTTGCATATAATGCGGCTTGAACACCTACATTATGCTTAAGCAAGGTGATTTTTTTGTATAATTGTCGTTGCCGTACGCGCATAGCAGGCGATTTAATAATTTGCGACTACGTCGCGAACCAGTCTAAAGACAATAATGTAAAAAAGGGTGTAAAAGAATACGGTTTTACTGCATTCTTTTACACACTTTTATTATATTAGAAGTAAGCCATAAAAGTTTTGGATTTATAAAAATGTAAAATAACATTCTTAATAAAACATTATTTCTTATCAATAAAAACTGCATCACCTCTATAAAGTGAATATGAGTCATCCAAAATATATTTATTAGACGTATTTAATGCTGGAAACTGAATTACCGCATCTCCAACTTTAACTGCATCAGACTTAATATGAACTTCAAAAGAGCTATTAGTATCGATATTAGATAAATCAAATAATGATTGATAACCTACTGTTACCCACATACCAGGACCTTCAAATTGATCATCGCCACGTACGGTCTCTGTTGGATAATATGTATTTCCATTTTGTACTATAGATACAACGACATTATTAGTATCATTATAAATCTTACTTTCCGGCATATAAAGGAAAGATCTAACCCGTAATATATTATTAGCATTTCTTGTTGAATAATTACTTGCTACACCTCTAGCATCCTCCAATGCCGTATTGGCATAAATTGCAAATGGAGTTTGAACATATACGATACCTTGCAATTCATTTCTTGGGAAAATTCCACCATAACGCCTTTTAATAAACTTCTTCTTAGCAGTAGATATCATTTTGATATTTTTCTTTTCTACTAAAGACTGTCCATAAGATGTTGCTGCTGCAATATCTGCATTTGTTATTTGGTGTTTCTCAATAACTTGAGGATTATAAGTACTAATATCTTCTGCAGATACTGCCATAACAGACATAGCTAAAATTGAAAATAAAATAATTTGTTTCTTAAAATTCATAGTCTCACCTACAAAACATATACTTTTAAAAATCAGCTAAAAAAATTTTTAGACATCTATAATCTGATCAGTGGTTCGGCGTTTCCAATCACACTTCGTCTTCGTCTCGTGTTCTTGGACGCCTATCACATGGGCAGTGCTAATGCTCACTGCGTCGCTTCGCTTCTAGTGAGCAAAGCCACTGCCTCAGCCGTAGGCTGTTTCCAATCATTCTTCACTTCGTTCGAATTCTTGGACATCCCTGCCATGGGCAGTGCTAATGCTCACTGTGTCGCTTCGCTTCTAGTGAGCAAAGCCACTGCCTCAACGTGAGCGGTCATTGGGAACATGTCCACAGGTTGTACTTCTTTTAGTTCATAGCCGTAGTGTGTGAGGATTTCAATGTCTCGAGCCATGGTGGCTGGGTTACAGGATACGTAAACAATGCGTTTTGGTTCCATGCCTGCTACAGAGGTTAGTACTTCTTCTTTACAGCCTGCGCGAATTGGATCGAATACGATGACGTCTGGTCGTACGCCAGCCTTGTAAAGTTTTGGCATTTCTATAGCCGCATCAGCGACGATGAATTCTGTATTATCATAGCCATTGCGTTGGGCGTTTTCACGTGCATTGATAATGGCTGGTTCTACGATTTCAATACCGATAACATGTTTAGCCTTATGGGCTAAAAATAGTGAAATAGTACCTGTACCACAGTATGCATCAATAACTGTTTCATCCCCTTTTAGATCCGCATAAGCTAGTGCTTGGTCATACAGTACTGTAGTTTGTTCCGGATTAACTTGGAAGAAGGAATGTGGGGATAAGGTAAACTGTAAATCCTTAATATGATCTGTAATTGTTCCTTCACCGTAGAGGATATGATTCTTAGGTCCTAATATGACATTGGTACGCTTACTATTTACGTTATGAACTATAGTTTCTACTTGAGGGATGCGTTCTGTTAATTTTTCTACCCACTTTTCTTGGTGTGGTAAATGGTCAGTAGCAGTTACAAGGATAATCATCCATCCAGATTGGCCAATACGACCGATTACATGACGCAATATACCCTTTCCTGTATGTTCATCATACGGTTCAATATCAAACTCTTTAGCGATTTGATAACATGCTTGAGCAATAATATTATTGCCTTCATCTTGTATAGGACAGTTTGTACCTTGCACGATATCGTGAGATCCCATCGCATAAAAGCCCATTAGAATATCGCCTTTAGTGCCGCCTACAGGCATTTGCATCTTATTGCGATATGCCCATGGTTCTTTAGGTCCTAATGCTGGATTAACAAGTTCTGGATTTTGATGACCAATACGCTCGATAACGTCCTTCACCTTTTGTGTTTTTAGTGAAAGCTGTCCTTCATAGGTAATATGTTGTAGTTGGCAGCCTCCACAGAATCCATAAAGATCACAACTTGCATCGATACGATTGGGAGCCATCGTAACAATTTCTAAGAGGTGCCCTGTAGCATAGGTTTTTTTAACCATATCAATAGCTACTTTCACAGTTTCTCCAGGTAAGGCAAAAGGCACAAAAACAGTAAAGTCATCTACACGACCTACCCCTTCACCGCTGCTACCGATTCCATGAATAGTTACCAATACTTCATCACCAAACTTAACAGGCGCATTTAAAATAGCCTGTTGTTTTTTAGATAATTGGCCGTTTATAGTTTGCTGTGAATTAGAGCGATTACCTCTTCTATGTTGTTTAGATTGTTTTTTACGAGATGTACGATTAGTACCGTTCATTACGCGTCTCTTTTCTTCCAAATTTTAATCATACCTGTCACAATGAGTACGAAGAATACAGTGCCGAATTTAACGAGTAATTCTTCACCTTGAATATATGGCATAAGAAGTGGATCTTCCACAATCATTTCGCCTGCAACCCAGCCAAGGAGTGCACCACCAGCCCAAAGAATGGCAGGGAATTTATTAATAATTCGAGCAAATAATGTAGAGCAAAATACAATAATTGGAACAGTAATTAACATACCTGCAATAACAAGCTCTAAATGACCTCTAGCGGCCCCTACTACACCGATGACATTATCAATACTCATCATAGCGTCAGCTACAATAATCGTCCAAATGGCACCCATTAATGAATTCTTAGCTTCGATATGGGCATCTTCATCCCCACCTTTTAATAATTGAATGGCAATCCATACAAGTACAAGACCACCACCTAAGTGGATAAGAGGAATTAAAGTAAGAGCCTCTACTAAAAGAGTAGCAAATACAAGGCGCATTACAATGGCGCCTACTGTACCCCAGATAACAGCTTTCTTTTGTAGTTCTGGAGCTAGCTTACCTGCTGCCATACCAATTACTACAGCATTATCACCAGCTAATAAAATATCAATCAAAATTATTTTACCTATGGTTACCCACGTGGCAACTTCTAAAAATTCCATTCTGTACGTACCTCAATTCAGTCTACTAATTCAATAACTATCCCTTAACTATACCATAATTTTTCTATTTTCTCACCTAAAAGAGAGATATGAGTTTACATAAAAAAATCTCTCCTCCTATGATTAGGAGAAGAGATGTATTGTGTTATTTCTTGAGTTTTTTAGCTATCAAAGATGCCCCTACTACGAGGATTACTGCAGCAATTTTGATGAATAGTGCATATGGTTCAACACTATGAGCAATCAATGTATCCTCTACTGCCATACCAGCACCTACCCAGCCAAGGATACCACCGCCAACGTATAGAATAATTGGGAATCGTTCGATAACTTTCACAAATAAAGTACTGCCATAGATGATGATTGGTACAGTTATGAGCATACCAATGGCTACCATTGTCATATGGCCACCTGCAGCACCAACTACACCGATAACATTATCGATGCCCATGATACCATCTGCAATGACAATAGTTGTAATAGCAGCACGCAAGTTATCCTTAGCTTCGATATTATGCTCGCTTTCATCATCAGCAACGAGCTTGTAGCCGATCCATAAAAGAAGGATACCACCTACTAAACGAAGTGCAGGAATATTATTCAATGCCTCTACAAATAGGAATGCCATAACAAGGCGTAAAATAATGGCACCCGCTGTGCCCCAGAAGATAGCTTTCTTCTGTAAATGTGCTGGCAAGTTACGAGCTGCCATGCCAATTACAATGGCATTATCGCCAGCGAGTAAGATATCGATAACGATGATCTGAAGCATCGCCAATAAACCTTGAATAGATAAGATGTCCAATGTATCCTCCTTAGAATATAACTATAGTATATATATTATAATCGATATAGTTTAGTGGTGTAAAATTCAATTTACAAAATATATATTCATTTTTAGCATACTCCATTTATCGTAAATAAAGAAATATAACTCTACAACTGGAAGTTTTATAATACATGAAAGCCTTAGTTATAATATGCTAAATAATATACATTTAATTCCCAATTCCTAGGGAATTTATCTATTAAATTAGGCTACTTTATGGTATCGTATAATTATCATTATTAAGGGAGGTAAGTATGTATCAAACATATTCTATATTACAAAAGTTATGGTTGTTCATCAAGCTATTTACTCCTATGTGCATAACGCAATTTTCCCTTATAGGTGGTACATTTATAGCCATCTTTTTAACGGGACAATATAGTACGATAGATTTAGCAGGGGTTGCTACGGGGTATAATTTATGGCTCCTGTTCTATATCTTTGCACAAGGAACGTTGTTAGGTATCACACCAATTATTTCTCAGCTATTGGGAGCTAAGAAAACTGATAATATTGCAACGATCTTTTATCAAGGCCTTTATATCGGTACAGGCCTAGCATGTATCATTTTAATAATAGGTCTCTTAGGCTTACGTCCTCTTCTGACAGCATTAAATCTGGAACCTGCTGCAGCTGAGGTATGTATTAGTTACCTGAAAGCATTTGCCATAGGTCTATTCCCACTACTTTGGGTTAATACATTGCGTAATACAGTCGACAGTCATGGATTAACACATTATTCTATGGCCATCGTATTTACTAGCTTTATTGTGAACGTATTTTTGAACTACTCACTCATCTTTGGGCATTTCGGATTTCCAGAGATTGGTGGTGTCGGTGCTGGCTATGGTATAGCTGGTGCTTGTTGGACTAACTTTATTCTCTTTAGCTTAGTATTACTATTACATCCAAAGCTAAAGGGATATCATATCTTTAAAGACTTCAGTAAACCAAGCTTTCACTACATTCGCGAACAGCTACATATAGGTATTCCTATTGGCTTTTCCATCTTCTTAGAAGCCAGTATCTTTAGTATTGCTGGACTCTTGATGGTTCACTTTGGATCCGCCGTCGTAGCTGCTCATCAATCTGTTATTTCCTTTACCAATGTATTCTACTGTTTACCTCTTAGTATCGCTATGGCCTCTACCATTGCAGTTGCATATGAACTTGGGGCAGGTCGTAAACAAGAGGCTATCCAGTACTCTTATATTTCTCGCATCTTAGCCATTGTATTGGCTATCATGATTTGTACATTTACGTTTACTAATATGGACGCTATTGCAGATCTCTTTACAAATGATGATGAAGTATACAAGCTTATCTACAGCTTCCTTGGATACGGTGTATTCTTCTCTGCTATCGATGCCATTGGAACCCCTTTACAAGGTATATTGAGAGCCTATAAAGATGTAAAAGTAGTTCTTTATATCTCCCTCATATCCTATTGGGGCGTATGCTTCCCAACCGCCTATATTCTCGCTAATAATCCTAATTACGGACCATTTGGCGTATGGATTGGATTACTCGCTAGCGTACTAGCAGCAGGTGTATTGTTCACTTGGCGTACTTGGTACATTCAGCGTCAATAAAAATAAATAACATACGTATACAGTAAAAGAGCATCTTGAATGAGATGCTCTTTTTTATTTCAACATATCTTGTTTTTCTACCTTAGACATGCGGAAGAAATTATATAGTGTTTCTGCCGTCTTATAGTTCATAGAGTCCACCTTTGAAAGTTCATCAATGGATGCTTCTTTCATAGCCTCTAAACTATTAAAATGAGCCCATAATGCCTTTCGACGTTTAGGGCCAATCCCTTCAATATGATCTAGAATGGATTCTAAATTACGTTTTCCACGAAGCTTACGATGGTACGTAATAGCAAATCGATGGGCTTCGTCACGTATTTGTTGCAGCAATTGAAGCTCTGGCGTGTGATGGCTTAAGATGATACTTTCAGATTGTCCTTCTACAAAAACCTCTTCAATACGCTTAGCTAAAGAGATAACGGGCACGTCGGTAACACCTACACCGCGAATCAACGGCAAGGCTGCGTTGAGCTGACCTTTACCACCATCGATGATAATAAGGTCAGGCATAGGCCAATCTGTTTCATTACCATAACGGCGTTCCATGATTTCCGCCATGGATTTGAAGTCATCTGGCTTACCTTGCGTAGTCTTCAATTTAAAGCGACGATATTCCTTCTTCGCTGGTTTACCACCTTCAAAGACAACCATAGATGCTACCGTTTCAGCCCCTTGCGTATGAGAGATATCGAAACATTCCATACGCTCTGGTAATCGCGGCAAGTCTAGGACTTCCGCTAATTTTTTTACAGCCCCACCGGTCTTATCAATTTGGTACTGCCATTGACGACGGCGCTCTTCAAGGAAGGTTTCTGCATTCTCATGGGCCATCTTGATCATATCCATCTTATAGCCACGCTGAGGCACAGATACGTCTACATTCTGACCTTTAAGCTGTGTAAACCATTCACTGAGTAAGTCTCTATCAGAACTATCCATAGGTAATAATAATTCCTTCGGAATGAAGTTCGTATCCCCATAGTATTGCTTGATAAAGTCCGTCATGATAGTTTCTGGACTATCTCCATCGTGTTGAACAAAGTAATTTTCACGACCTAGTAATCGACCACCACGGATGAATAATAGCTGTACACAGGCCATCGAGGTATCCACCGCAATCCCTAATACATCCAAGTCCCCTCGTTGTGTAACCATCCGTTGCTTCTCTTGTATTTTTTCAATACTGCTCAACTGATCTCGATAACGTGCTGCATCTTCAAAGCGTAAGTCTTCTGCAGCTAATTCCATCTTCTCTTTAATTTCCTTCAGCAAAGGGATAGGCTTACCTTCAAAGAGTTCTATGATTTCATCAATATACTTTCGGTAATCTGGTACAGAAATCTTATTAAAGCACGGCGCTTCACAGTAATGCATATGGTACTGTAAACACGGTCTCTCTACCTTCATAGATTTACAGGTACGCAAAGGATAATACTGACGAATCAATTTTAGTACTACATGAACTGATGTTACATCTGTAAAAGGTCCAAAATACTTGGCTCCATCTCGTTCAAGACGGCGCGTCATATATACACGTGGGTAGTCCTCTTGTACTGAGATTTTTACGTACGGATACGTTTTATCATCGCGAAGCCTAATATTGTATTTAGGCTCATGCTCCTTAATAAGCGTGTTCTCTAAGATGAGCGCTTCCATCTCTGTCTTTGTTTGGATAATCTCCACATCAACGGCACGCTTCATCATAGCCGCAACCTTAGGTGCTCGGTTAGCATCATTACGCACATAAGAACGCACGCGATTTCGCAAATTGATAGCCTTACCCACATAGATGATGCGGTTGTACTGATCACGCCATAAATACACACCTGGTGTAGTCGGTAAATGACTGACCTTCTCTAGTAATTCTTCAGATGGCATATGTCCTCCTTTCCTTATAGATTTAAAGGAAATAGAATACATTCTTCGCTAAGATATGTTCATGGTAAATGCTTAGAAAAAAGTATTCTATTTCCGTTATGATTTTTTATAGAAACAAAATTTAATACTCTATTTTATTTCTTATTTTTAACTGCTTTCATAAATTTCTTAGTCCATTCTAATACAGGACCTAAAAATTTACCTGTATAACTTTCTTTTACCTTAGCAATTTGTTCAGGTGTACCTGTGGCCACAATGGTACCACCTCGATTACCACCTTCTGGTCCTAAATCGATGATATGATCGGCCATCTTAATAACATCTAGGTTATGTTCAATAACCACCACAGTATCGCCACCATCAACGAGTTTTTGTAGTACATCTAAGAGCTTACGAATATCTTCAGCATGTAAACCTGTAGTAGGTTCATCAAGGATATAAAGGGTTTTGCCTGTACTACGACGAGCCAATTCAGTAGCTAATTTAACGCGTTGAGCCTCACCGCCAGATAGAGTTGTTGCCGCTTGACCTAAACGGATATAGCCAAGACCTACCTCTTGTAAGGTAACCATCTTACGATAAATTTTAGGGATAGCACTAAAGAATTCTACTGCATCATCTACCGTCATATCTAATACATCGGCAATGGATTTGCCTTTATATTTGACCTCTAAGGTTTCGCGGTTATATCGAGCGCCTTTACATACTTCGCATGGTACGTACACATCTGGCAAGAAGTGCATTTCAATTTTGATAATACCATCGCCACGACAAGCTTCACAGCGACCGCCTTTTACGTTAAAGCTAAAGCGACCTTGTTTGTAGCCGCGCATCTTAGCCTCTGGTGTTTGGCTATAAAGCTCGCGTATAGCATCAAATACACCAGTATAGGTAGCTGGATTAGAGCGAGGTGTACGACCAATAGGACTTTGGTCAATATTGATGATTTTATCGATATGTTCTAGACCGCGGATTTCTTTATGAGCCCCCACCTTGTGGAAGGAACGGTACAACTGATTAGCTAAACCTTTATAAAGAATTTCATTGATTAAGGTAGACTTACCAGAACCGCTGACACCGGTAACTACATTAAATAGGCCGATAGGGAATTTTACATTTACATTTTGTAAATTATTCTCCTTCGCACCGCGAATTTCGATGCAGTTTTTACCTGGCTTACGTCGCTCTTCAGGGAGCGCTATAAACTTACGTCCACTCAAGTACTGACCAGTAATGGAGTTTTCTACCTTCATTACTTCGTCCACAGTACCAGCTGCAATAATTTGACCGCCATGCTCACCTGCTCCTGGACCGATGTCTACGAGATAGTCTGCAGCACGCATCGTATCTTCGTCGTGTTCTACAACGAGTAATGTATTACCTAAGTCACGTAAGCCCTTCAATGTATCAATGAGACGATCGTTATCTCGTTGGTGTAAACCGATGGAAGGTTCATCTAGAATATACAACACACCAACAAGGCCAGAGCCAATTTGTGTGGCCAAACGAATACGTTGTGCTTCACCACCAGAAAGGGTCCCTGCACTACGGTTCATGGTAAGGTAATCGAGGCCTACATTATTGAGGAAGCCAAGGCGAGCATTGATTTCCTTCAAAATTTGGGCGCCAATCACTTGTTCCCGCTCAGTTAGCTGTAAATTACCAAAGAAATCCAGTGCTTCTTTAATCGTTAATTGAGTCACTTCATTGATATTCTTATCCCCTACGGTTATAGCTAACACTTCAGGTTTAAGACGAGCACCATGGCATGTAGTACACGGCTTAATAGACATAAATTTTTCAAACTCTTCACGCATAGAATCGGTAGATGCTTCACTATGACGGCGTTTTACCATCGGCAAAATACCTTCGTACTCTGTAAAGAATTCCTTTACTTCACCTCTCATATTTTCATAGGTGAAAGCTACCTTATCCGTCGTACCATACATGACTTTTTTCTGTAATGCTTTTGGTAATTCATCATAGGTAGAGTCTAAAGAATATCCATTGGCTTTTAACAAACCTTCTACTTGACGCATAAACCATGCATTAGGATTAGAGCTCAATGCTTGCACACAACCATCGGCAAAACTAATAGAGCCATCTGGAATAACGCGCTCTTCGTCTACTTCCATAGTGGATCCAATACCCAAACATGCTGGGCAAGCGCCAAATGGGCTGTTAAAGGAGAACATGCGCGGTTCAATTTTCGGCAAAGAAATATGACAATCTGGACATGCAAAATGTTGACTATACATGTGTTCAGGGCCATCTACCTCCTGAATCACTACGATGCCTTCTGCCCATTTTGATGCGGTCTCCATAGAGTCTGCCAAGCGGGATTCTATGCCTTCTTTTACAACGAGTCGGTCTACCACGATATCGATGGAGTGTTTTTTATTTTTTTCTAATACAATCTCTTCATCTAATGTACGTACAACGCCATCTACGCGAGCACGAACAAAGCCTTCTTTTCGAAGTTGTTCAAAGACGGATTTATGCTCCCCTTTTTTTCCTTGAATCATAGGCGCCAATACTAAAATCTTAGTACCTTCTGGGAAGCTCATTACATCATCTGTCATTTGTTGTATTGTTTGTTGTGTAATAGGCTTACCACATTCTGGACAATGGGCGTGACCTACACGAGCAAATAATAGACGCAAGTAATCGTAAATCTCCGTAACAGTACCGACTGTAGAACGAGGATTGCGGCTTGTTGTCTTTTGATCGATAGAAATCGCGGGAGATAATCCTTCAATATAATCTACATCAGGTTTATCCATTTGTCCCAAGAATTGACGAGCATACGCAGACAAGGACTCTACATAGCGTCGTTGCCCTTCTGCGTAAATCGTATCAAACGCTAAGGATGATTTACCAGAACCACTAAGGCCAGTCAAAACAATGAATTGATCTCGTGGTAAGGATATATCTATATTTTTAAGGTTATGCTGACGCGCACCTTTTACTATCAATTGATCTTTCATTATATTCCCTATTTAAAGAGATGATACCAAAAGGCATCATCTCTTTGTTTACTAACATGAAATAATATATGTATATTATCGCACATATAGTCTATATAATCTATGTGTTTTATTACAATCTATTTACTCTTTGAGCTAGTCCGCTTTCTACCTTTAGTTGATGCAGGTTTTTTTAACTTGCTTTCACCTGCACTATGCATATCGGACCATTGTTGACGTAGTTCCCCCAATTGGTCGCGAAGCTTTGCAGCCTTTTCAAATTCAAGCTGCTTTGCAGCGGCCTTCATTTGACGATCAAGCTCTTCAATTTTATTGAATAACTCTTCTGGAGTTATATCTGCCACCTTAGGAGTAGATGCATCTTGTGCATATGGTTCGTGTCCATGGTCCATACCCGTTGTAGAGGCTGTCTTTTTCCCTTTCTTCGGTAAAAAGTCCTTCCCATCGGTGACCATATCATCTTCAATTTTCGTCAACTCAATAAGCTCTTTTACATCTTTAGAGACAGACTTAGGCGTAATATTATGTTCAATATTATAAGCCTCTTGCACAGCACGACGGCGATCTGTTTCATCGATAGCTCGTTGCATAGAACCTGTTACACGGTCTGCGTACATGATAACGTGACCGTTCACATTACGAGCGGCGCGACCGATTGTTTGAATCATAGCCGTATCAGAACGTAAGAAACCTTCTTTATCCGCATCTAAGATAGCCACCAAGGAAACCTCTGGCATATCAAGGCCTTCACGGAGCAAGTTAATACCAACCAGTACATCAAATACACCAGCCCGTAAGTCACGGATGATTTCAGCACGCTCGATAGTAACGATATCAGAATGGAGATAACGAACCCGAACGCCCATTTCCTTCAAGAACTCTGTTAAGTCCTCAGCCATCTTCTTCGTTAAGGTCGTAACGAGAACACGTTCATTCTTAGCTGCACGTTTATGAATTTCTCCTAGTAAGTCATCCATTTGACCCTTAATAGGACGAATTTCAATGGATGGATCTAATAATCCTGTAGGACGAATAATTTGTTCTGCAATATTCGTTTCTACTTCCATTTCATATGGACCAGGTGTGGCTGATACATAGACAATTTGATTAATACGCTCTACGAATTCATCGAATTGAAGTGGTCTATTATCAAGTGCAGATGGTAAACGGAATCCATATTCAATCAGAGATTCCTTACGAGCACGATCGCCATTGTACATAGCACGTACTTGAGGGATCGTTACATGAGACTCATCCACCATGATGAGGAAATCATCTGGGAAATAGTCTATCAATGTATATGGAGCCTCCCCAGCCTTACGTTCAGACATATGGCGGGAATAATTTTCGATGCCTGAGCAATAGCCCATTTCTTGCATCATTTCTATATCGTAACGGGTACGCTGTTCAAGGCGTTGAGCCTCCAATAAACGGTCAGCAGCTTTCAACTTAGCTAATTGTTCGTCTAATTCAGCTTCAATACGCTCTACAGCAATACGCATCTTATCTTTCGTTGTTACATAGTGAGATGCAGGATAGACTGCAACGTGCTTGCGTTCAGCAATCACTTCACCTGTTAAAGCATCTACCTCAACGAGGCGATCGATTTCATCACCGAAGAGTTCCACCCGAATGGCTCTTTCACTGTAAGCGGCTGGGAAGATCTCAATAGTATCCCCTTGTACACGGAAGGTACCGCGAATAAAGTTCATATCATTTCTCGTATATTGAATGTCTACGAGTTTAGATAAAATTTCATCACGAGATTTTGTCTGACCTAAGCGCAAGGACAATACGAGTTCAGAATAATCCTCAGGGTCACCTAAGCCGTAAATACAACTAACAGAGGCAACGATGATTACATCGCGACGCTCAAAGAGACTCATAGTGGCACTATGTCGCAATTTATCGATTTCATCATTGATAGACGCATCCTTCTCAATGTACGTATCACTTGAAGGAATATATGCTTCTGGTTGATAGAAATCATAATAGGACACAAAGTATTCTACCGCATTATTAGGGAAGAAACTTTTAAACTCACTACATAATTGAGCAGCCAATGTTTTATTGTGTGCAATAATCAAGGTCGGTTTCTGTACCGCCTCGATAACCTTTGCCATCGTAAATGTCTTACCTGTACCTGTAGCACCGAGCAAGACCTGAGCCCATTCACCGCGTTCAATACCTTCTGTTAGAGATTGTATGGCAGTTGGTTGGTCCCCAGTAGGCGTAAAGGGCGCCTCCACTTTAAATGGTTGGCCCCCTTCGTAATTATATGTATTATGTTTCATTACTGTTCATCCTGATGTTTACGGATAGCTTTGAGCTCTTCCTCAGATAGACGACGACCTGCATTTTCTGCTTGGTTCAACGTATCTTCACCTTCTAATACTTCGATGAGCATAGCAATGGAGAAGCGATCTAATGTAGGCGTAGTCTTTTGGATTTCATCAGCCATCATCCAATCTAATTCAGTATAGTTATTAATACGTTCTGTAATCTCTTCCCAGTTTGAAAGTAGCAATCTTGTAATAGGACGATATAATTCAATGCCAAAATACTCGATTAAGCTAACAATCTTTTCCATATTTTCTAGGCTAACATTACATTCATTTTTCTTATTTTCAGATTCTACATATTCAAGTAAGAATTCCCGGTTATATTTATTTGTCACCTTGAATCATTCCTTTATTAAATAGTGCATTAGCAAATTCTTTCGCATTAAATGGACGCAAGTCATCCATGCCTTCGCCAACGCCAATCCAGCGCACTGGTACGCCTAGTTCCTCTTTAATTGAGATAACTACGCCACCCTTTGCTGTACCGTCTAGCTTAGTAACAACAATACCATTTACTGGTACGGCTTGACCAAATAGCTTAGCTTGACTTACTGCATTTTGACCTGTAGTACCGTCTAGAACGAGCAATGTTTGATGCGGAGCCCCTTCTACATGGTTATTCGCTACGCGGCCCATCTTTTTAAGTTCTTCCATAAGGTTAACTTTAGTGTGTAGACGACCTGCTGTATCGACGATAACGAGGTCTGCATTACGAGCTTTAGCCGCTTCCATTGCATCATATACTACGGCTGCAGGGTCAGCACCTTCTTTATGTTTAACGATAGGCACACCTACGCGATCAGCCCAAATAGATAATTGGTCAGCTGCAGCGGCACGGAATGTATCGCCTGCAGCGATAATAACCTTTTTACCTTCTTTAGTGTAGTAATTAGCCAATTTAGCGATAGTCGTAGTTTTACCAACACCGTTTACACCAACTACTAAGATGACCTCTGGATGGTGAAGTGTAATTTCATCTTCTTGGTCAACAAGCATTTCTGTAATGCGTTCTTCCATAAATGGCATTACATCACCAGTATTGTTAATAATACCTTCTGTTACACCACGACGAATTTCTTTCATCAAATATTCTGTCGTTTTAGGACCAAGGTCACTAGTAAGCATAACTGCTTCTAAATCATCTAAGAAATCATCATCAATTTGTGCATAACCGATAACGATACTTTCTACGTTTTTTACAAAAGACTTACGAGTTTTCTCTAAGCCATCTTTAATTTTATCAAAGAATCCGAATGCCATTATGCGAGATCCTCCTTCACATCTTCAAATGCTACTGTTAATAATCGCGACACACCTCGTTCAACCATGGTCACCCCTTGTAATACTTCGGCAGCTTCCATCGTTTTTTTACGGTGTGATACTACGATAAATTGTGTTTCTTTATTTACTCGATTTAGGTAAGAACTAAATCTTTCTACATTGGCTTCATCAAGGGCTGCGTCAACTTCGTCAAGCACACAGAATGGAGCTGGGCGATAGTCGAGAAACGAGAATAATAAAGCAATAACTGTTAAGGCTCGTTCACCACCGGACAACAAGGTCAATTGTTGACGTTTCTTTCCTGGAGGCTGAATATAAAAGTCGATACCACCAGTCAAGATATTTTCTGGATCTGTCAGAACAATTTGGGCTGTACCACCACCAAACAATTGACTAAATACCTCTTGGAATCTGCGTCCTACCACATCTAGTACATCGTATAGCTGTGTACTCATAGCTTTATCCATTTCGGCAATAACCGCTTGCAATTGCTCCTTCGCCGTATCTAAATCCACCAATTGTGTAGTTAAGAAATCATAGCGTTCTTTGGTTTCTTCATATTCCTCAACGGCGTTTGGATTGACTGGACCAAGCTCGGCAATTTCAGCCATTAAACGTGCTTGTTCATCCTTCCAATCACTGACGGAACCTTCAATACGAAGGGCTTGTGCATCTTCCAATGTAAAACCTAGCTCTTGTAACTCTTCTACAAAGCGTTCGCAATCCATACGATGACGGGTAATTTTACCTTCCATATCAACGAGGCGCCCTTGCACCACTTTATATCGTTGGTTCAAACGGTCTTGTTCGCTGAGGATAGCTTCTAGTTCCTCGCGACCTGTAGAGGTCTTATCATAGGCTTCGTCACGAAGAGTACGCAAACGTTCAACCTCTGCTGTAGCCGTAGCTAGCTCTCGTTCTGCTAATTCTTTAGCCTTCGGTAATTCCTCTTCACATCGCTGTGTAGTACTGATGAGTAAATTACGCAATGGCCTTAGACGCTCTACAATGCTAGCAATAGATTGATTACGTTGTTCCCGTTGAGTTTCACGTTCCTTAATAGTTTGTCGTAAAGTATCACAAGTAAGACGAGCTTCTGTAAAAGCTTCATACGCCTCTTGCTGTATCTTTTGCAACACAGTTAAACGCTCCATCAAGGCCCCTTGATTGCCCTCTACACCATGATTTTCTTGTAAGGAAGCAAGTGCTCTTTCTTGGTCTTTTAAGTTAGCTGTTGTAGTTGCTAAATCAATATCGATTTGAACTAAACGTTGCTCTTCTTCAGAAAGGACACGTTTCTTACGGTCCATTTGATTTTGTATATTTTGTACCTTTGTTTCACTAGCCACATAGAGTAAATTAGTATGTTGGTAGTTTTCATCAAGAGTAGCTCGTTCTTTTTCAGCCTCTTCAACCCGTTTTTCTAGATTTTCTAAGCTAACTGTTAAGGAACGAATTTGTTCTTCAATTTGTACAAGCTCTTGTTCAAGACTAGTAGCCTCTTCCTTACGGCTTAATACGGAGGCACGCTTGCGCTTTGTAGTACCACCCGTTAAAGAACCACCTGGTTGGAATTGTTCCCCTGTAAGGGTAACGATGCGCAATTGTTGATTATATTTCTTCTGTAATCCAATAGCATCATCCATAGAGGACACTACTAACGTACGACCTAATAGATATTGAAAAATATGAGCGTATGTATTATCAAAGGAGATACAGTCAACAGCCGTACCTATGACACAACTTTCATGTAAAGCAGGTGTATCATACGGTTTCCCTTTTACAGAATCCATAGGTAAGAAGGTTACGCGACCACCTTGAATAGATTTCAAATACTTAACACCTTCTGCAGCAGCACGAGCCGTAGTAGTGACAACATGGTTAACACTACCGCCTAATGCCGTTTCAATAGCTGTCGTATATTTGTCCTCAACTGTAAAGAGATCACCAACGGCGCCCGTAATCTGTTCACGCCAAGCGCCCTTACCATTAAGAATATTCTTAGTTCCTTCTAAGTAACCTTCATGCTGTTCTTCCCATTGAGCTAAGAGCTCTAAACGGCCTTTTGCACGTTGTTCTTGGGTACGAAGTTTTTGTAACTCTTTGCGTTCCTCACGAGCTTGTATAACTGCTTCTTTACCACCATCAACGAGGGCTTGTCGTTGTGCAGAAATAGCAGTAAATTTCTGACCCAATGTTTCATACTCAGCACGTGCTGCTTGTAGATCACTATCTACTTGAGCTATTTCATCCTTTAAAACTTCACATTGTTTCGTAGACTCAGCCTTACGAGATTCTAAGCTACGAATGCTAGCCTTTGCTGTTTCAATAGCACTCACAATTTCTAATTGATGTTGCTCAAATGCTTCTCGATTGGATTGTAAAGATTGGAACTTAGCTTGTTCTGCACCGACATCTTCAACAGCTTTTTTATAATTAGCTTCTAGCTCTTCTAGCTTAGATTCTTTCTCTACCAGTTGGGCGCTTTCATCTTGAATCAATTGATTTAAAATGCGTAATTGTTGCTCTTCGCCCTTTTGCGTAGCTTCTAACTCGCTAATGCGCATAGACGTTTCATCTAATTCACGGTGAGCAGTCTTTAACTGCTCCTCTAAAAGACGTAAATGACCAGCTAAACGCTCTTCATCACGTTGCTTCTCCGTATACTGAGCTTCCCACAACTTGAGCTGCTCCTGCTCTTTAGTAGAGGATGATTGCAATGTATGACGGCGAGCTTCTAATTTGGACAACTCCGTTTGAAGCTCAATCTCTTCATCCTTAAAGGCGATATTATCGTTTTCAAAACGCGTTAAGAGCCGGTCTGATGTCTTGTAATTATGAAAGCCTAATGCTCCATCATAGTCGCGCTTTGTACGACTTAGGGTCATATATTTTTTAGTCTTTTCCGCCTTTTCAGACAAAGGTCCAAGTTGTTCTTCAATAGTAGCCATAACGTCGCGTACGCGTTCCATGTTGCGGTCTGTACTAGCAATACGACGTAATGCATCTTCTTTATTGATTTTAAAGCGAGAAATACCTGCTACATCTTCAAAGATCAATCGGCGTTCTTCAGGCTTAGAGTTCAAAATGGCATCAATTCGGTTCTGACCGATAATGGCCATCGAGTCTTTACCAAGACCTGTGTCAGCTAGTAAAAGATGGATATCCTTTAAGCGACAAGAGCGCTTATTGATGAGGAATTCACTTTCACCAGTACGATAAATACGACGTGTAATAGCTACCTCAGCCATATCTACA
This sequence comes from uncultured Veillonella sp., assembly GCA_900550175.1. Lineage (GTDB taxonomy): Bacteria > Bacillota > Negativicutes > Veillonellales > Veillonellaceae > Veillonella. The sequence continues at coordinate 857 of URQX01000017.1, read as the reverse complement.
TCTAATTGTTGGTCACTATTGTCGAATACAAGAGTAACCTCCGCAGCACTCATAGGCTTGCGCTTTTCCGTACCAGAGAAAATGATATCCTCTGCTTTTTGACCACGTAAATTACGAACATTAGATTCCCCTAAAACCCATTTCATAGCGTCCGTAATATTACTTTTACCACTTCCGTTAGGCCCAATAACGGCAGTCATTCCTGGTGAGAATTTTACAACCGTCTTATCTGCAAACGATTTAAAGCCCTTTAATTCTAACCGAAGTAATTGCATGACTGCCTCCTTTCTACTAACAACCCCGAATAATCATATCTTTTATTATAACACATATTGCAGGCCATCAATACAGCAACGAACAGTATTTCTCGTACTATCTTCGCACCAATCTATGCTAAATTGAGGATATGTTTCTTGGAAATATAAAATATTGCGATTTTTAAGGCCTCGTACCTTTGATGTCAGGTTTCTAGGATAAGAAATCAGTATCTTATGTTTCGCCAACTTATTTGTATTATTCGCATGAGTTCTACATTCAACCTTATGGCTATAGTGATTAACTGATGGTGAAATATGATATGTATACTGGTTCTCTAAACAGCGTTTTGAAGAAAAGTGTTCATCAATACACATCTCAATGCGCTGCTTATACTGTTCATTTACGACAAGTTCACCCATGGCTGGCTCATAGGGCCCGGATATCAAGCTATTACCTGAGTCGAGTTCTTCACTACTTTGTAATCCTGTGCGTATAACTTCAATGTTATGTTCTTCAAACCATTCTTTTAAGAATGCACAATATGTAATAGCTTGCTCAGTACTTAATGGCTTATATGCACCAGATCTATATTGATCTGC
>URQX01000016.1 GCA_900550175.1 uncultured Veillonella sp. | reverse complement strand
CATTCACAATATTTAACATAATACTACCATATATTATTTTAAATTTCCATAAAAAAATTAATAAGTTAAACTTATGCTTCATTTTTTACTCATTCAAAAATAAGTAATTATCCGCATAAACACTGTGTTATTAATAATATTGAATTATGTAAAATGAAAATTTATATTTTAATTTAATTTTATATTTATACGATACTTTTTATTTACCTCTATAAAAATTATGAAAAAAACCTCATCAATGTATGCTTTATACATTGATGAGGTTTTTTTGCCTCTATTTATATAGTTTTATTCCGATTATTAGAATTTAGATTCAATAGCGCCTTGAAGATCGCCTTTTGGCAAGAAGCCAATTTTACGGTCTACTACTTCGCCATCTTTTAAGATAACAAATGTTGGCAATACTTCAATTTGTAAGTTACGCGCTAATTCTGGTTCTTCATCAGTGTTTACTTTTACAAAGTTAGCTTTACCTTCAAGCTCACCTGCGATTTCTTCGATGATTGGCATCATACGTACGCAATAACCGCACCACGGAGCCCAGAAATCAATAACAGTAACGCCACCTTGATTTACTAAATCTTGATATTCAGCAGTTTTTAATTCTTTTAATTCGCTCATTGTACCCTCCTACGGTAATTGAACTAATACACAATCTTGAATGACATGCAGATTTAAAGCATGTGCTTTTTCAACAACAGATGGTTTATCCGCTCCCGGTTGTAACCACACAGTAGAAATGCCTAGTTTTTTACATTCATCTAATGCAGCCAAACCCGCTGCTTCTGGTACAACAAAATCCACAACAACTGGTACAACAGGAAGTGCAGAAAGACTAGAGTAACATGTGTCTCCATCTATTTCTGCAATATTAGGATTAACTGGATATACTTCATATCCGTGATCTTTAAGACATTTATAAATCTTATAGCCGAACTTTTCGGTTTTATGAGTGGCTCCAATAACGGCCCACACTTTTTGATCTAAAGCTTGTTGAATTGTCATTTTGACCACCTCTTATATACTATTATATAATAATATCGAATATTGTCAATATAATGTATCGAATTTTATAGTTACGAATTATACTCTTTTAGCAAATATTTCAGAACTAAAATCAATGTATCTATTATCATTCAATAATAATTGTTTTTTGCCTCAAACTAGGAACCGATAGGTCTAGATTTATTAAATTAGAAAAGCTTATCCGTGGATGAGTATACCTACCGCCATCTATAAGTCCGCCTGCAACAGCTAATTCCCCTAAAATTCTAGAAGCTGACCATTGTTGTTCTCGTAATTCGCGAATTGTAATACTCTTTTGACGTTTAGAAAGTCTATGGCCATCTGAATCTACTAAAAGTGGTGCGTGACCATACTTAGGAACTTCTATATGCTTATGGGGATAGCATTGTTGTAATGTATTATATAAATATAATTGCTGCCCTGTTGTATCTAGTAAATCATCACCGCGAATCACTTCAGTTATTCCCATAGCTATATCATCTAATACGACGGCTAAATTATATGCGTACATGCCATCACCACGACGTAATACATAATCATCTAGTTCACATTCCAAATGAATATGCTGCTTGCCTTGCCATCGATCATCAAAATTTAAATCACAAGTATTCACCGCTAGGCGTAAGGATGGTTCTTTGCTATTACGTAACTCTTGTATTTCAAAATCACGTAAATGCCTACATTTACCATCATAACGATGCACTACTTCACCTATATGAGGCGCTGATGCGATGGATTGCAACCTAGCTCTATTACAGAAACAGGGATAAATAAGTTTTTCTAATGCAAGATGTTCTAAAATGTCCGCATAGTATATTTGTCTTTCACTTTGCCAATATGATGTTTCAGGGCCTCCTACACGAGGACCTTCATCCCATTCAAAGCCAAGCCATTCTAAATCATCTAGTAAAGCTTCCCCTAGTTTTCGTTTTGACCGTTGAAGATCTATATCCTCCATACGTACAACATACGTTCCTTTTTGTTGGCGTGTGGAGATATATGATAAAAGTGCTATCCACACGTTACCGAGATGAATATATCCTGTTGGACTAGGCGCAAATCTACCTTTCATTAGAACTCTCCTATAGCAGAAAACAAGTGGCATATTCATTATGAATATGCCACTTATACATTCGAAGATATTTGAATCTAAAGCAATATCATTTATAGATATAAAATATTTATCCTAAAGACACAATGTTATCAAACACATTACCAGCATCTCTAATTTTTTGTTCGTTACCCATTGTGCAAATGTGATTATCATTCAATACAGGTTCTACCACATCTGCTAATGCAACAATGTCTTCTGGCTTACATGCGATTACTTGTTTACGGAACTCTACTTTGTCCTCTAATTTAGCACCGCTGAAGTACATACCCATTGCACGTGGTCCACGCAACGCAGGTGTCATTGGCAAGTCTAAAGAACTCATAGTACCAATAATATACTTACGCATTTCACGGTCAGTCAATGTGAAGTCACGAAGGTATTGAGGCAACTCTTTATATACATCTAAAGTTTCCAACAAGTTAGGATCACGATAACTACAGAAAATCATATTGCCATCATCATAGAAATTAGCAAATGCTCCGTAAGCACCACCTTGTACACGAATACGGATCCAAAGGTATTCATAACGTAAAATCGTTTCTAACACGCTCATTGGACCAACATGTTTAAAACCATGATCGATGAAGTTACCACCTTGCGCTACATATTGAACCTTACCAGCTGTAACGATACCATCGTTGCCAGATAAACGAGTGATTTGTAATACATCATTGCTTAATTCTGTAGCATTCCAAGTTTCAACGAAAGGTTTCATTAGATTTTCAAAGGCTTCTAATTCGCCTGCTTCACCAACGAACATAATATCTACATTGTTAGCACGGAAAATTTTACGAGCTACTTCTGCTAGTTTTTCTGGCAATAATGGCAAAGCCGCTGGATTAGATGCTAGCTCGCTGATTTTTTGATAGTAACCTAAATTGCCATTATCTCTAAACTTACCAACTGCAGAAACTTGAGCCATAACACGTTGACTCACGATAGAATTACCGCGGCGGAATGCCTCATTATCCCAAATAGCTTTGCTTTCTTGAACAAGCTCAGTTAAACGTTGATCATCGCTATAATCTGCTTTTTGAACTACTTCATTAATCAAGCGACATAAATCAGGTAATTTAGAATGTAATGCTTTCGCACGCACAATCATAAGAGGCGTAAATTTATCACGCTTACCATCTTTGCTGATGGCAGTAATATCAGAACTCAATCCCCCTAAATTCATATTAATATCTTTAGCTAGTGCTTCGTAGCCACGTTCAGATGTATCAACACGGCCAAGAATATCACTTAATATATCTGCGTAGAACAGCTCATCTTCTGTGAGGCAACTCAAGTTAAAGTATAACCCTACATAGTTAATGCCTTTTGTGAAAGTTGGCACAAAGTGTACTTTTGTATTACCAATCTTGCTTTCACGGCGTTCTACAGCTTCCATATTAGGATTTAAATCAGATAACTCGAGCAATGGAATAGACGCTAGAGCTTCATCACTATCTGGAGTTTCTTGACGAATTTTAAGGCGTTTTGTTTGTTCTACAATCGCGTCAATCTCCTCTTTTGTCATATTCGCTTTTACAGCAGCTAAATGTTCTTTAACCTCTGCATCTTTACGCTCTTGAAGGCCTCGTTCAGGATAGATAGATACAAGAACCTTATGGTCATTATTCAAGATAGAATGACGAATTAAATCTTCGAAATATGTACCAGCTAAGCCTTTTCGAATATTTGCTAATGCCTCTTCATAGTGTAATAATTCCAATGGATCATTATCGTATAGCCAATTATCCATCATGCGAATAATATAGGCCAAACCAATAGGACGGCCACCAAAATCACTTTCACGAAGAGCAAATTCAATGCTATTCAAAGAAGCTTCTAATAATTCTTTATCTAAGCCTTTATCACATAACTCTTGTAATGTGGACTCTACAATACATTGCAAGTCAGCTTGTTTATCTAAGTTTGAACCTGTAGCTTGTACTGTCCACATAGGTTGACGAATACTATCTAAATAATAGCCACTAATGTCAGAACCGATACCAGCTTTCACCAACGCCTGTTTAAGAGGTGCTGCAGGAGATGTTAACAAAGCATGTGTTAACACTTCAAATGCCAAGCTGTGTTCTGGTGTTACATCAGGCAATACATACGCAAAGGAGTGTAATGTACGATTGTCTGTTGGCTCCTCAGACCCTACACTATATGGATAGCTCACTACTTTACCTTCTGTAAATGGAGCTTGTAGAGCTACCTCAGTATGAACATCAATAGCATCAAAATGACTTAAGTACTCATCATTCAAGAATGCTAATTGCTCTTCAATATTCATATCACCATACAAGAAGATATAACTATTGGATGGATGATAGTGAACACGGTAGAACCCTTGGAATTCTTCATATGTTAAATCTGTAATATAATCAGGATCCCCACCAGAGTCAACACCATAGGTTGTATCTGGGAAAAGCTCACGCATCATTTGGCGTTCTAATACAGAGTCAGGAGATGAGTAAACACCTTTCATCTCATTGAACACAACACCTTTGTAGGTAAGTTCATCGTCTGCATGTTCTAGCTCATAATGCCAACCCTCTTGCATTACGATTTCTGCATCTTCACGAACACGTGGGTAGAATACTGCATCAAGATATACGTCCATCAAATTATGGAAGTCTTTATCGTTCTTACTCGCTACAGGATACATCGTTTTATCCGGATATGTCATAGCATTTAGGAACGTATTTAAAGAACCTTTTACAAGTTCAACAAATGGCTCTTTTAATGGGAATTTGCGAGAACCACATAGAACAGAGTGCTCCATAATATGTGCTACACCTGTGCTATTATGAGGTGTTGTTCTAAAAGCAATATTGAATACTTTATTAGAATCTGGTGAATCGATATAAATTAAGCGAGCACCAGACTTTTCGTGCTTCATTTCATAAGCGGTACCATTGATCTCATCAATGCGCTCAATGCGGTCAAGGCGAAAGCCAGAATAAACCTTATTTATTTCCATGCTGTCCCTTCTTTCTATATAAATAAAATGATTTCTTTCTCAACAATTAATTATACCATATCGATGACTTTATATATAGATGTTAAGAATAATTATCGAATTTGAATAGAAAAGCAAAAACATACCTTTTATACCATCATAGATTGTAATTCTATAATTTCATAAACAAATATGCTAAACATATTACAAAACCCCATAGGCATAGGCCTATGGGGTTTATGTTATTTAGTATGTTGCATTTGCCACTTTTGATTGCGGCGCAAGGTTAATAAGCCTTCTAACACTGCTTGAAATTGTACAAAGCTCATCGTATAGGGTGGGTACATATCAGGTACCACCTTATAAGAAATAGTAACTTCGGCCTTATCATAATCGTAGAAAATGCCATGTAAATTACTTACTGTAGTATAACCAGTTTGAGCTTGCTCCAATGTTGGAATAGGCTGATTTTTTAGATTTCCTAGTAGATCGCTAATGAAACCTTCCTTACGACCTTGGTCATTGAGCATTTCATCCATAAAACTACGTAGACTATCCATAAATAGATTAACCTCTTTGATCTAACAATAAGCCATTGTGGATTACACGAACAGCATCTTTAACGCGATCTTCAGCAACAAGGCAAGAAATACTAATTTCAGAAGTAGAAATGATTTCAATATTGATGCCTTCTTGGCTCAAAATATCAAACATTTGAGCTGCCACGCCTGGTTGACCTAACATACCTGCACCAATGATAGATACTTTTGCCATTCTTTCGTCGATATTTACAGCTTCAATATCAACAGTTTTTTGTAATTCTGCTAATACTTCACGAGCTAGTACAACATCATCCATAGCTACAGTGAAGATAAGGTCAGTTTTAGGTTCACCTACGGCGCGGATAGATTGAACAATCATATCAACATCCACGTTTTTTGCAGCCAATGCTTTGAACACAGTTGCTGCCACACCTGGTTTATTTTCAACGCCTACAAGGGCTACTTTGGCTGTATTAGTATCATCAGCTACGCCAGTAATTACGTGTTTATTTGCTTCCACAGTATAATCCTCCCGAATAATAGTACCTGTATTGTCACTAAATGTTGAACGTACGTGAATAGGTACACCATAACGGAAACCCATTTCTACAGCGCGAGGTTGCATTACACCTGCACCAAGACGTGCCATCTCAAGCATTTCGCCATATGTTACTTCTTCTAATTTGAAAGCCTCTTTTGCAACACGAGGGTCTGTAGAGTAAACGCCTTCAACATCTGTGAATATTTCACAAACATCAGCTTTCATAGCGCCTGCCAATGCAACAGCAGTTGTATCAGAACCACCGCGACCTAAAGTAACCATATCACCATATTCAGTAATACCTTGGAAACCTGCAACTACTACGATATTGCCTTCATCCAAAGCTTCAAATACGCGATTTGGATCAACGCCTAAAATACGGCCTTTATTGAATGTATCACTACTTGTAATACCTGCTTGGTCACCTGTTAAGGACATCGCTTTATGACCACGTTCGTTGAAAGCCATCGCCATTAATGCAATCGTTACTTGCTCACCTGTAGATAACAAGCGGTCCATTTCACGACCATAAGGCTTAGATGTTACCTCTTTAGCCAATGCTACCAAGTCATCTGTTGTATCACCCATAGCGGATACAACGATAACGACTTTATCGTCTTCTTTCTTCTCACGAAGGACGCGATCAACAATATTAAATATTTTTTCTGGTGTAGCTACGGAACTACCACCAAATTTTTTAACGATTAAGGCCACAATAATCCCTCATTTAACTTATTCTACTAAAAATCAATATGCATATACTTTACCACAAACAAATAGCACTGTAAAGGGATACAAGGCAATTTATCCACTATATAAAAACAAAACTCTTTTGAGTGCGGACACAACATTAGTGTGATTATTTCAGTTATCCTTAACATTTACATACAAAAAGACCAACCCTAAGGCTGGTCTTTATTAGTTGATTCAGTTAATTAAGCAACTGTAATTTCTTTTTCGGATTCCCACAAACCATGGATGTTGCAGTAGGATACAGCAATCAATTTACCAGATTTGTTCAAGGAAACTGCCAAAGAACCTTCAGAAATTGCGTGTACAGGGCCTTCGTTTGCAGTTGCGCCGTCACCATGTACGTTGAAGGAAATTTCACCAACTTCGAATGGCAATTGAGTACCTTCAGCTACAAAGTACAATTTAATCCATTCAATGTGATGTTCTACAGTGTTAGGATGTGCAATATCTTTACCAACGGACAATGTTACGTGGAAAGTTTCACCTGCTTTTACAGTGTCAACAGTTTCGATAACAGGAACGTGTTTTTCAGTAGCGAAATCGCCAGATTTAATGTAATCATGTACAGCCATAGTTAACCTCCTGGTTATTGTTATATACATACTTAATGTCAAGAATATTTAGCACCTTGTGCTTATGACTATATTATACATTTTCGATATGCTTTTAGCAAGAACTTTTTCGAAAATTTTAGATTTAATTATATTCACACTCTGCGTATTAGAACTCTATCCCCTTGGCGGCTTTAATGCCTTTTTCATAAGCATGCTTAACTACCTTCATCTCTGTTACTGTATCAGCCACATCAATGATTTCAGGTTTAGCATAACGACCTGTCAAAATTACGTGTAACCGCTCAGGTTTATGTTTAAGCATATCTACCACAGAATTCACATCAATAAGTTCATAATTAATGGCATTATTAATTTCATCCATAATGATAAGGTCCCATCGATCTGAATTTACTTCTTCCACTAATGTGTGCCAAGCCTCTTGAGCTGCTGCCTTATGGCGAGCAAGCTCAGACTCTCCTACTTCATCTCGTTTATAGTAAATAAATCCCTTACCCATGGAACGAATTTCTACTTGGTCCCCTAATCTGGAAAGACCTGCTAGTTCGCCATAGCCATTACCACTTTTAATAAATTGTAAGATTAAAACCTTAAGGCCTTGGCCAACAGCACGTAATGCCACGCCTAAGGCTGCTGTTGTTTTACCTTTGCCATTGCCAGTATTTACTAAAATTAAGCCTCGTTCACTCATAATTAGCTCCTTTTAGCTTTATACTTAGCGCATATATCAATAAAATGTTGTGCCCCTTCATCAGAACCAGCAAAGTTCAAATGTAAATACGATGCTAATACATTGTCAGTAGCATAGCCACCATCATAGGATTGAGGTTTGCGGCCCCCTTCTAAGTGGAATGCCCAAGGGAATTCCTCTACAGTTGGCTCCATAGTAGAGAAATGGAACTCATGACCACGAAGAGATGTATCAGCAGCACCTAACAAGGTATCTCGCTTAGCTGTAGCTGTAACATACCCTACTTTTTGTAACTTTTGTTGCATAATGCAATTAGCCGGTACAATACCTACCGTATCATATACGGTACCCTCAAAATCGTGGATGCTTTCACATAAATACATGAGGCCACCACATTCTGCATAAATAGGCATACCTTTTTCGTTGGCTTGACGGATAGATTCCTTCATTGACTCGTTACTAGAAAGTTGGAACAAGAACATTTCAGGGAAACCACCGCCAAATACTAGTCCGTCTACATCAGGAACTTCAAAGTCATTGAGAGGGCTAAAGTATACGATTTCTGCTCCCTTCTCCTCTAAGGCAGCTAAACTTGCGGGATAGTAGAAAGAGAACGCCTCATCATAAGCTACACCGATTTTCAGGTGCCTTTCAACAGACTTAGGATCAACTGCGTCTGGTAACTCAATCGGAGGCGCACTAGATGCGATTTCTAATAATTGATCGAGTTCAACCATTTTTTCAACAGCTTCACGAATTGTATTTATCGCTTCTGTTGGATCGATTTCAGTAACAGGTGTAAGGCCTAAATGACGCTCAGGAGAGTGCATACGATCATCACGATAAATAGCACCAATAACCGGAACACCAATCTTGTCCATGCCTTCACGGACCATGCGCTCATGATTGGCAGAGCCTAAGCGGTTAAGAATGACACCACCAAAGTTTACCTCTGGGTCATAATCACGGAAACCTTTTGCAATGGCAGCTGCACTTTCACCCATCGCCTTACAATCGATAACAAGCACAACAGGAGCATTCAATTGCTTAGCAATTTGGGCAGTGGAACTAACGCCTTCTCGACCACCATCATACAAGCCCATAACACCTTCAATAATAGCAAGGTCTACTCCATGCGCCATAGTAGCAAAGAAAGGATTTAATTTGTGAGGTGGCACGAGCCACGTATCTAAATTATAGCTGTCACGGCCGGATGCAATTTTATGAAAGCCCGGATCAATATAATCCGGGCCCACTTTAAAGGATTGCACCGTACGTCCACCATTTGCATAAGCAGCCAATAAGCCCGCTACGATAGTTGTTTTACCTACACCAGAGTTAGTACCAGCAATGACAACACGTGGAATATGTACTGTGTTCATAAATATTACCTCGTAATACGACGTGTTTGTTAACGGTCCTTACGTTTTGCAAGGATTGTAGACAAGTAGTTGAGTTTAGTATCTTTTGGCATGTTATCAAGGCCTACGAATACTTGCTCATCCGGCAAACCTACACGGCTAATCATAACCGCATCATCTGCCATATTGTGTTTAATCAATGTTTCTTGTACTTCATCAAAGTTTTTGTACACTTTCATGATTACCGCATCATCGGCAACAGCCAATACAGCATCGATTTTTTCTTTAGGTGCTGTCGCAGGAACGATAGCTAATACTTCTTCCTTCTCTACGATTGGATAACCAAGGTGAGAACCAATAGCACAGAATGCAGTAACGCCAGGAATTGTTTCGATTTCATGGCCTGTATTTTCGATCAAGCGATATACATACATATATGTGCTGTAGAACATAGGATCGCCCAATGTTAAGAATACAACGCTTTTACCTTGATCTAAGTAGGACAAGATAATGCGTTTTGCTTCTTGCCAGCCTTCCTCTTGTGTCGCATCGTCCAATACCATTGGAAATACTACAGGAACGATTTCTGTATGTTCTTGGATATATGGGGATGCAATATTAAGGGCTACAGAGCCATCTTTCTTTTCTGTTTTAGGTGTGATAATAATATCTGCTTCACCTACGATGCGAGCAGCTTTCACAGTCATTAATTCAGAATCACCAGGGCCTACGCCAATGCCATATAATTTACCTTTCATGGGGTTCTCCTATTCTTATAGTTACAATCTATTTATAAATTTCACATCTTTTATTATAACTAATTTATACAAGATATACAAAGATACTATTTAATATTTGGAATCGTAGGGCGATGTGAACTACGTTTACCATACAAATCATCGATACAATCTTGCACATGTTGACGGAAGATATCGTGAATTGCCTCATATTCGCCAAGGGCACTATGAATTGGTTTAACTGCATAACCATAATCGGCAAGTTCATTAATAACGCTATCCTCTTCGTCACCAAAGAGATCATTTTGTGCATGATCCCCAAGGACTAATAATAATGGATGTACATAAATTGTGTTTGGCCGTTTACCATCGAGCCATTCCCATGGCATAGCTACATCTGCTACATATGGCGCATTTTCTAGTACTGCAATACGCACATTCGTAAGTCCATCACGAATTAATTTAAACTGTAAATTACCATATGAGGAGTTGCCAGAACCAAGCCCACCATGACCGACTAATAGCAAACCATCATCTTTGGAAATGTTAAGTGGCTTAATAAAATGATCAATCAAGATTTGATAATCATTAGGATGCTCTTCTTGGCCCATGTAGTATACGAGTGGTCTACCTACGCGTAATACTTCCAGTTGCCCCTCTCCTTCATGAGCGAGAATATTATTTTTCAACTTATCAAACTCTTCACCACCTGTAAAATGTAGTGGTTGCACATAAATATGTGTATAGCCTTCTTGGATAAGTGTTTCTAATGCACCTTGCTCAGTAGGAATCTCAATCCCTCGTTCACGCAACCGCTTAACGATGATACGAGAGGAAAATGCTAATTCCACCGTATAATCTGGATAGGATTTACGGATATACTCTACTACGGAGTCAATATTATGTTCACGAGCACTGTCAACAGTGGACCCAAAGGCAACAACTAAAATAGCTTGTTTCATGGAAGTCTCCTTATCTATTTAATACTGTATCTTAATCATACCATAGACGACACGTTAGGGGCATACCATGGGACGTATAAAATAGATATTATAAATATCTTTCATAGTAAAAGTAAAAATCCTCCTCATTGGATTTCCAACAAGGAGGACTTTCACGTATGTAAAGGAGTGTGATGAGATGTATGTCAAATTATGTGAGAGACTAAATTAAGAAATCATACCTTGCGCTTCCATGCGAGAATTTGTCATAACAGGTTTTACAGTCTCGCGAGGCATGGGACGCTTTCTGTCGGACATGCGAATAGCTTGACCTAAATGTTTCAAGAATAAATCTTGTACATAAGGATTTTCACCAAGACCTTCATTCCAAATATCTACATTATACCCTTCTTCAGCAAGCAATGCATAAATGGAATCAGAGCGGTCACCGCCAAGGTAGTCCATTAAATGTGTAGAACCGATGAGTGCCAAAGGTACTACTAACAAATCTTTATGCCCCATACGATCAAGCAATGTAAGTGCCTGTTTGAATGTAGGGAAACCATTTGTCGTAAATACCACTACATTTGGTGCGGCACCATACATGGCTTTCAATTGTAATGTACTGAACTCTAATTGGTTTTGACCATTTGCCATGAGTACTACAGATTTATTAAGCGCCTTTGTATTAACATGACGCACAATGCTCTCTAATGTAGCTTCATAATCGTCAGCATAATTTTTTACACCTAATGATGTAAGCAATGGTTTACCAATGTTCACTTGATTAAAACCATATTCATTGCTATGTAAGAACTTCAATGCTTGTTTACGCATTTGTTGGTAACACTGATCTGCTACCAATGTTATAGGTTGAATGTATACCTCATCGACACCCAACCGAGCAAAATCCTGCATAGCATCTGTGAAAGAAGAAATCTTTTCATCATACTTCTCATTCCACTTCTCTACTAATGCATCAGATAAAAATACACGACGTACCTCCATATCGCTATACATGGAACGTACTTTTTTCTCTATACTGCCGATGGATTTCTCCACAGCATCTTGATAAATTGATCCAAAGGATGCAATAATTATGCCTTTCATATGTGACCTCCATATCGCTCATACATGATACAATCTCCATAACTGAAAATTGTTATCAACTACTATGTGTCAATAATACATGATTGAACTACGAAAGTCAATGAGAAATATTATCACTAATTACACTGGCATCAATGTACCGCCATGAACCTTTAAATAATATTAGATATAGTACATATACATTTACATAAGGTATGAACACCCCAAATAACCAAAAAGCACTACTATAAGAATCATGTAACCGCTGAATGAGTACTTTTAATAAATATATAAAACACCAAATCAAAAAAATAGCTACAATAGATGATAAAAATATATTCTTTAATAATATTGTAGGTAAAATAGTCCCTATTGAATAAATTAATATTACAAGTAATAGAACCATGAATTGATATACTATATAATAATATATCAATTCACCTCTTGATATACGGCCCTTCCAGTTAAATAACTCCAGCGATAAGATTTTTTTTAAAATCGGTAAGATTTTATATAAGGAAAATTCATCTAAAAATTGTTCAAACCCGCCATAGTCAATTCTTATATAGCTAGACCCCACCTTTTCAACACAATTTGATAAGCCATAGTCATTATTATATTCATTACTAGGAAACAAAGATAATATTAATAACCCTACTACCAATATGTTTAAATTAACTGACATATTTGTAATCAAGGAATCCTCTGTATATGTTACCTCTAATATAGGTGGTAAATAATTGAAATAATTAGTATACAACGTATATATACCGGCTACTATTACAAATCCTGAAATCCATTTTTTATTAACATCTAGAACTCGTCTAATTGCTAGTAAAGAAAAAATTACTAACGATATTCCTAAATTAGCATATCCAATTAAAGACACTACACTCTCTTCATACTCTGGTAAGGAATTAAATGTTAGTCCTGGCATAGCAATATAAGAAAAATATACTAATATTATAGAAAGTAAGTAAGGAGTGCGAGTAATACGCCATGATAATATTAAAGATTTAACGTTAGTTCTTAACAAAAATAACTCGTTCTTAATTGCTTTTGCGCTTATAATATCTTTCAAGATCATATTTTGTAATATCCTTCCACCCTTGATCAAATAAAATTTTATATTTTCCATTCTCCTCTTCTACAATATAATCTCTCCCATTACCTTTATTGGTCCATTGTGTAGCACTGGTATCTGGATGAGTAGTTAAATAACCCTCTGCACGAACAGTTTCAATTGGTAATCCAGAGTATACTTTATTTACTAACCCTAACGATTCACTATCAATGGGACCTTCTTCCTCTCTAGAAGAAGAAACTTCAGCATTAAATTCTAACGGAAGACTAACAAAATTACTATTACTTGAATCGTATGTAGGGCTCTTTATGGAAAGTAAATTTCCACTTTTTAATTTTTGATAAAAATCAAACAAACTTATTTTAACATCAATAGTATTATTTTGTTTAAACTTGAAATTATCAACCCCTCTAATTTCAAGATCTGTATGGGATAATTTAAAATGGGGATGTTTTAAATCAACATCACTATTATCAGAAGGCACACTCTTTTTACTGTATCCACCATAAGAACTATCTATTGTAAAATCGGCAGGTTCATTATTATATACAATTTTAGGAGGTGCTATAAAATCAAGTTTTTTCAAAAAATCTGTCAAATTATAGCCATAACTAATTTTATCAGTATATATTATACTATTAGGACTATTGCCCCTACGTGTTGCAGCTCCTACAAAAAATACAGATGCACTATCTTCTTTACCAGCAGATAGGCCACTTAAATCCCTTCCTACTTTACTAGTACTCCATTTAAAGGCATCAAGAGCTACCTTATTATTATTACCTACACCACCACTAATAGACTCACTAATAATTTTTCTAGCCTCACTATCAAGATTAATATACCAATTATTAGCAGTCCAATATCCATTAGACTCAGATCCAACCCATTCCGGCTTATAACCTTCTCTTAGATATTTATTACCTAAAAAATCACCTGTAAGTGTTATAGTTTTATCCGCATGATATTGGATTAATTGTCCATCCGAATCTTGATAACCGGTAGCAACAACTCTCTTTTTAGAGTCTTCATTTGGATTAGGATTATAATACCACCCAACTTCATCATTACCAGTATAAAATGCACCATCATTTCCAACTACAGTTTGGTATCCACGTCCCTCTAGAACCTTCCCCCAAGTTTTATTCATTGGTTGAACTGAACCATCCGAAAGAGTATGATATGCCATTCCAGTGTCTGTATCTGCCCAAGTTGAAACAATATAAGGAGCTCCAACATAACTTTCATATTCTTCACTATCTGTACTACCGTTTTCACTTATACCATTATGTGATTTTCTTATTCCTAAACCATACCTTTTAAGTGTTTCTTGATCTTTATTTTTAATATATCCAGCAACAGGAATTATTGCACTTCTTTTAGAAAAACTATTATATTTAGTTCCATATTGTGCTTCAGTTGCCCCAGTAATCGGAGATTTACCAAGCCCATGATTTACTAGGGCCCCTAAACTTGCACTTAGCCATTGTGCTACAGCAGGATTAGATTTAGCAATTTTTTGAATTTCACCAATCAAAGCTTCATTTGTTGCACCAGCATAGAATCCACTGCCTTTAGGGTTTCCCGCTATACGTGCAGATGTTTCAGCGACTACTGCATGTGCTAATGCTTTTGCAGCTTTTCCTTCTTTTGTTTTAGGCTCCCAATAATGGAGTTGCTCAAAAGCATCTTTAGCAAATAATCGTGCTAGTTCTTGCCGTTCTTCTACCTTTTTCTTATCAAAAATAGTATCAAGTTTATTTAGACTATTTTTAGTATCTTTGGAAATCTTATTAATATCAATATTAGATGATCCTGTTGTTATTGTACCATTAGCAATAACAGACTTTGTAGTACTTTCAGCTGATTTTTCTGAATCTGGCAATAATTTTGGTAATAAGCCTAGAGAATTATATACAGCATCTTTACCTGCTTGACTTAAATTTTTAAATCCAGATACAGATGTATAACTTAAACCTGTATTACTAGATTTATATTCAGCTTTATTCTTAATATCTTTAACTGTTAAGGAATTCGTTGATAATTTATTCTTGTCTGCTGTTGCCTTACTATCAATAACAGCACCTTCTAATGTAGTATTTCCTTTAGTTGTGATATCAAATCCTTCAGAACCTGCATATAGTCCAGCTTGCTCCGTAACACTAGCATAATCACTAGTCATTTTACCTTTTGAATATTCTGCAGATACTCCACCTAATTTTGTACCACTGGTAGATATGCTAAATCCTACATTTTTCTTTTCGCCTCTATAGGTCTCACTATCTTGCAAGCTTTTAATTGTTAAATTACCGCCTATTTGAGATTGAATGGAATCACCATATACTTTTGATCCCACAATAGCAGTATCAGCTCCAGAGTTTGTTATTACTTTATTTCCTTGAACAACCGTCCCTGAATGAGTTGTTTTAATTGTAGTACCATTTTCATTTGCTTTATTATAATTAGCATCAATACCTAACAAACCACCACCATTAACACTAAGGTTAGCCCCTATTGACCAGCCCTTACTATCATATTTATCAGTTATACTAGTTGTATTTGTTCCAGCTTGCAAGGAGAGATTTCTACTTGCATCCAATTCAACAGATTCTCCTCGAATGGTTTCCCCAATAGCTAGTATATCTCCTGAATCAGTCCTAGTTGGTTTTGTAATTAATTTAATTCCATTATCAGATACTATATGTCCTCCTGCATATTTACTACTATCTAATCTTGATTCACTTCTACTTTTACTAGAGCCAACACTTACATGAATATTAGCTAATCCATCTTTTTTTGCTCGTTTATTTTCTTTGTATTGCTTTTGATCTCCATTTATGTCTTTTAAGTCATTATAGCCTTTTGCTTTTTCATAACTTGCTTCTTCAGCTAATCTTTTTCTCTCTTTTTCTAATGCCTTTCTAGTTTTATCGGTTAATTTATTATTTTGTAGAAGACTATCAATTTCTTTTACTTTTTGTTCTTTAAGTATTCCAGACGCTATTGATTTTTGTGCTTCATCTCGTACAAAATCAGGGGTAAAGTTTTTATACTCTTGAATCTTACTGTACCCTTTTTTAAGTTCCTTACCAGCTTCGAGAGATTCTAAAGTGCCTAAGCGTTTATCATCACGACTATTAGCCTTACGTTGTAATCCACGTGCAGTAGTCAGTGCGGATGCAATAGAACCACCCAAACTAACAGTTAAACCAGATTGTTTCTCTTCATGCACCTGTTTCGATGCCACAGTATCATGTTTACCATCAAGAGTAATATCAGAAGCACTAACTTCAATATCATCTTTACCAATTATATCAGTACTAGTGAGATGTGCTTTATTATTAGCATCAATACTAATTTTTCCATTCGCAGAACCAATTAATGTATTTACATTAGTTTTAGAATTTCCTTCTAATGTATCAGTAACTTTCTTGCTACCAATAGTAAATCCTATACCAGCGCCCATTAAGCCAGATTTTTTACTATATTGATATACATCATCACGTTGAGTTTCTTCACCTGAATCTGTTCGCACGTCATTACCTGCAGATACGGATACATCTTTTGTCCCTAAAATATTAGAACCTGTTACAGAAACATTGCGATTAGCTTTCACATTAATCGTATCTCCACCAATTGTTGAAGATAACACACCTGTGTGCTCATGATCCGTACGTATGATATTAGTTGTACGAGATAGTAAACTCTTTTCTTTGTATTTTAGACCATATTCATCACGACTATAACTGTTCCCATTAGTGATGTTAACATCATTTCCGGCTTCAACAGATGTGGCACCATGTTCACTATTAACAATACCATTACGGATATTTACATCATTTCCTGCACGTAAATTAACATGACTATCACTTAAAATAGCTGTACCTAATTCTGTACGGCGATCGGTACGATTATAGTTATCACTATTAACAGTCATATCCTTTTTAGAAGATAATGCTTCTGTTGTTAAGTTAATATTCTGCCCAGCCTCAATCGTTGCTTTAGAATTATCTCCAGTATGAATAATAGCACCTTTAAGATTAACATCTCGTTTAGCAGATAAAACTAAATCACCATCTTTTGCTACACCAATAGTACCTTGACGACTAACAATATCGTGATGTTCTAATCTATCTACATGAGCACCTACATTAATATCACGACCAGCATTAATAGTAACCTGTTTATCACCATGAATATTACCTGTATTTATTACATCTTGAGATGCTTTAATATTTACTTTACGTCCATCGATACGGCCTGTATTTTGTACATCATGAGCTCCTAATACAATTGTGTCCGCAGTCATAATGCCTTGATTTAGAATATCTGCATTAGTATTGCTAACAATGGCTTTACCACTTATGATTCCACCCATTGCATCAACTGATTTTGCAGGTTGTTTCGCTAAATATACTTTAGGATATAGAACTTGTTGAGCTTTTCCATCTACTACAACTGTTTTAGTTTCTAACCACACCATATCAGTCGTTATAGCTTCCATTTGTTCTTTAGATAAAGCAATTCCTGGAGCTAATTTAAAGGCTTGACCAAAGGCTATACCAGCCTCTAATAACGCTTTATATTCAGCCTCATTATCTGTATACCCTTCTAAATATTGTTTGCCTGTAGCTGATACTATTTGCTCATTAATAAGCTGTTGCTCATAGAATCCATCACCTAAACGTTTTAATCGTCTTTCAGGGTCATTCGCTAAGGCATCAATCATATATTGAGAGGATAGAAAATTCTTTCTATTGGTAAACGCAGAATCAGTCTCTATCAAAGCATTAGCTGTAATATCTGGATGAATTTGATATAGCGCCTCTGTTGGTAAGGATAGCCCATCTATAGTATGACTTTCTTTGCCTTTGCCACCACCAAAACCATAAGGATCTAAACTATCATTTACCTTAGCAATAGTAGCTTTAGACAATGTATCTTCCGCATGCTCTTGAATAGCCCCAATTGGCTTTACATTTTCTTCAGTAATCGTTGGAGTCATATAGACTTCTGGATCCCATCGTCTACGCTTCTTTTTTCCTCCAATGTGGTGACTTTTAGGAACATCTTTTGTATAGCTTTCTTGTGTAGTACCCGTTATATAGGTCTTATCACTCATAGAGTCGGATATATTTTCTATTCGCCCCTTAGTTTGAATCGTCCCTCCAGAAATTACTTTACTGTTATCATTATGGAGAATGCCTGTTGTTACAACATCACCACCACTACTAATAATACCTGGATCATCATTAGTTACTTCTTTATGAGTATGCTCTGTTTCAGTTCGAATAATCGTAAATTTATGAACTCGGTTTTCACGTTTATCCATTTCCTTATTATAAGCTTCATCTTCAGCAGTCTTAACAGGTTTTACATGAGGTGTACCATAGCCACTTGTATCATCAGCGTAAGGGAATTCTGACTTATCAAAGACTTGGCCTGCTAACTTATGGTGTGGGTCATTAACTTTTAACTTATCAGGATTTTTATTAATTCCATCTGAAACACGCTTTACACCTAATGCAACATTTTTATTATTCACCACAGGAGTATCTAATTCAATAGCCTTAACGGCTTTAATAGTCGCTCCCGTATTATTGATACCTTGTTTTGCCGTAAGGTCCATAGTGCCACCACTATAAATGAATCCCTTACCCGTATTATCTATTATATCTGTATTTATATCAACGTGATTGCGACCTGCAATGACACCAGCCTTATGCGTATCTAATTCTTTTTTTATGGCAGCAACGTTCTCTTGTGCTTCATCATAGGTCTTTGTTAACTCTTTAATACGTTGACGATGTGCTTCTAACTCTGTTTTAGTTTTATATTTTGTGATATCAGCATTCCATTCAGCATCTAGATCATTTTTTGCTTTTTCTAACTCCTTACCAGCTTTATGGTAACGCTGTTCTATTTCAGAATTTGTGTGATTTATAACTGTATTTGCATCAATAGCTACAGTATCACCATAAATGCGTCCACCTTCATGGTTATCTACGGATTTAGCTTTTATGGCCGTAGTATTTCCAGAGTTAATAAGACCGCTATTATTTACTGTTTCTTGGCTATTTACAGTCGTAGATGCATCACCTTGAACCACACCACTATTGTGAATATCAATGCTTTGACCAGCTAACGTAGTGTTTCCATTACTCGTAACACCACCATCAACTATGATTTTGCCATCACTAGTAATACTAGATGCTTGTGTAGAGCTCACTACACCTTTCACATTTACACCAAGACCAGTATTGGTACCTTTCATGGTAATAGAATTAGCATACATACCACCAATAGCAGAGACATCTAAACCAACATTGCTTGAATTCCCGATTTTTTGAGTATCTAATGTTTTAGCATCTATTGTATTTTTGCCAGTACGAGTTTCAATTGTATTAGCCCACACTCCAGCATTTACATTGGTTGCTTCTGTTAAAATCTGTAGAGAATTAGCATCTTTAGCATTAAGACCATTTCCGTTAATAGAAATACGTCCTTGCTCTACACGATAGGAGTTTAAATTTCCCATTGGGTCATATTCTGTTTTACCTGTAGTTAATACTGCTCGATCTGTATTGATAAAGCCACCACCATCTACAGTAATACCATTTGGATTAGCTACAACTACGGAAGCTTTACGACCTGCTACCTCAATAAACCCTTTCATATCAGTTGGATTATGCGATATAACCTCGTTAACAATAACATTGGCAGAACCGCGCATCATATTAGCATTACCAGGTACATAGCCACCTAATTTTGTATTAGACATTTGGTAAGAGTTATTTAGAATTACACCATTTTGCGGTACATTAAAGTTAGTATAATCATTTCTAGATACTCCACCAGCACTAGGGCCTGCAACATTGACTAATGTAATACCATTACCAGCTTGTCCAACCGTAGCTTGTCTTTCATGTGGTGCATTTGTGTCAACTTCGATAGGGTTTGCTGCATAGACAAACGGAACTACTAATGGGTCAACAATCATTAAGCCCATTGTAAGCCAAACGGCAATTTTATATTGTAATCGCTTTTGTTTCATAATTACTCTCTCTATTAATACATATACTCAAACTATTTAGAATCGTATACCAGCTTGGAAACCTGTAGTTACAGAGTCTGTTCTATAACCACTTGGTTTATATAAAGGGACACCGACAAATACATCATAGAACAATCCAGATTTAAACTGCCCTTTCATCCCTAAACTAGTACCAGCGATAAATTTACCTGTTAATACATCTGTACTTGGACCATATATAGCGCCAAAATCTACATTAGCATAGATACTTGAGCGCCATTTAGGGATATAGCTAGCAATTTCATTACGCATATACCAACCACTTTCAGCCATTAATGTATTCTCACCATCAAATCCTTGTACCGTATATCGATTACCAAGACTAATCATATCTCTAGAGAATAAACGTTTATCCCCTAATGTCCATTGTCCATGGAATGATGTAGTAATACTTGCAGGTCTATGCCCCCATGTACGAGGCATTTGATAATCTACATCCACTAAAAGTTGTGTAAATCGAGTACTTGGTGCTCCATTACCATACTCAGGTTGTGAACCAAACCAACCAACACCTTGTTTAATAGCCGCTCTAGAATATAACGTGTTTTGTTTGATATATCTTCGTTCTGATATACCTAGTTCTACAGAAGCGGTATTAGCACGTTGTACAGCAATCTCTACATCATTAATATAATTTTTGGCATTACGCTTGCTAATAATAATATCCCAACTACGTTTAGTTGTTCGATCTCGATGGAATACATGATTCCATGAACCTCTAACTGTCTTGGCATGGCTAGAACTAATAAATGGAGTAGCCATAGAATTAATTGTTTGGTGATATTTCATATCACTATAAGAGATACTAAATGTATCTTTTCCTCTAGGTATAGAATACGAAATAGTATGATTTCTAGTACCTTTATGTTCACCATCTTGAGCTGCATCTCGATTTATACTTAAATTTAAAGAATCGTTGGCATTAAAGACACGATCAATACCTATTGCTGCAGTCCACTGAAGTTTTCCCGTTTCTTTTAATCCAGAATCATCTATGGATACCATCCCATGGATAGGTGGCTTTTTAGTGGTTTCAAGTACAATATTTGTAGCCAATGGTTTAGAACCAGGTTCAAGCTCAACAGACACATTTTGAGAGCCTAGACTTTTCATTTGCTCTATACCTTGCTCTATATTACGAATATTTAAGATATCTCCTTCACGAATAGGAAATGCATTTTCCCATGGTAATGGCTGTACGTAAGGTTTATATAATATAGACTCTACTCGACCTAGTTGTAAATTGAATTGTAAATTACCTGAAGCTAAGAATTGTGATGGAATACCAATTCTAGAAGTAACATAACCATGCTCAATTAGTGCATTATTTAGTCTATTAGATAAGCCATTTATATCTTCAAGGGTAAGTCTACGATTCATAAATGGTTTAATTGTTTTTCGTAGAAAGCCAAATTCTTTAGGTACATCTAATTGAAGTTTCTTTTTTTGAGCTTCATAATACAAAGGACCTTTAATCAATCGTGCACTTGCTACAGAGCTATTATCTACAAACGTAGTTTGATCCATAGTTGAATTTGTCATATCATTATATGTTAATTGTGCAGATTGACTAATAGGCTCTTCAACAATACGTATTTGAGATACAAAAAAAGATGGTCCTACATGTGCTGGCTGTTGTGCCGGTACTGTATAACCATCTTGTGATGATAAAGATCCAGATGTACTATCTAATCCACCTGTTTGTACTGTAATTCGTCCCTCTCCAAACCGCGCCTCTCTCGCTAATTGCTGTTCTCTCGCTCTATCTAGTTGTGCTTGTGTATCAATTGGTCTAGCACCATAAATATGTATTGGTAGCATACAGGCTAAACTTAGACAGAAAAATAGCTTTCTTTTCTTCATATATCCTCTCTTTTACATAAACAATATATAAATTTGTAATTTATTATATTTTGTTTTTTTTTAGGAAGTCAATATAAGTAATATGAAGATGTATTATTTCTATATATAATTATTATAT
>URQX01000015.1 GCA_900550175.1 uncultured Veillonella sp. | reverse complement strand
AACACATAAATCTTATAAAACTCTTCTACATTATGAAAGTCAAAATTAGGATCTATCGTTGTTTTAAATACATCCCAATTCGGATGCCAATCTAAAATTTCTTTATAAGGTGTAATACGACCTAATTTATTTCGATCTGTTACAGCCCAAGGAATATTATGAGATTCTAAGTACTCCAAATACTTAATACACGCATCACGATCCATGCCAATCATGGATACTAATTCATTATTAACGGTCACACTATGACCGCCATCTGCTACAAAATCTGTAAGCCCCGCTTGTTCCGCAAAACGCTTTGCATCTACTTGGATACGGCCTGTCGCTAGTGCCACCCTATGGCCACGGCGCTTTAATTCATCTAAGCTATATTGAGCACTGTCAGGGATTTTACCTTCTGGCCATACAGCTAATGTATTATCGATATCGAAAAAGAAAAACTTCTGTTCCACAGGCCCTCCTAATCACGTCCGCTCATTAGCTTAAACCGTTCTTTTTGTTCTACATCAGGATATTTTTCACGATCCACATCGCTTACAAACATCTCTAAAGGTCGGATATACATATCGCGGTCATCATACAGCTTTTGATACACTACAAACTTTTCACCCGTCTCTGAGTGAGTCGCTACATCGAGTACGTAATAATACATACCTTTAAAATGGCGATATAAACCGCCTTTTACAATATCGCTCATTTATAACCTCATATAACATCAAACAACGTACAAATCTATCAAAATCTTATTACATCTGGTATGTGTGTATAGAATATTAGTACAACAGTACAACATACCATCCGCAAACATTAATTCTACTGGTCTTTATATCTACTATCTTACTAATTATTATATTACGATTAGCCATTAAATTCACACTAATTTAGGAAATTAACATTCTATATTTTCCATATATTGAATCGCATCTGTCAACATATCGGTTGTAATCTCATATGGCGATACCACCACATCTCGAACAGATACAGCCTTTTCCACGATTTGAGGTATATAGGATATATCGAGTCCCATTTGTGAAAGTTTCGTAGGCCAGCCAATATCACTATATACAGGCAACCAACGTTTCAGCTCATCAAATTGTTTATCTACGATAAAGAGAATTAATAAGCCATATGCCACCATTTCTCCATGCAAGTGATGTTTTTCTGTTTCTTCATTGGTAGCACAACCATAGCATATAGCATGAGCAATGATGCTATTATAATCACCAGGCATACAGCCAGACACAATACCAGTTGTAAAAATAACGGTCATAACCATTAGATCAAATGCTTCACTACGACGTTGTGCTTGATTATCCTTATAAGCTTGTAAACCATGTTCAAAAATAGGCTCGCTGCACATAGAGGATAGTACTAGACCTAATTGTGTATTGTACACTTGCTCACGATGACGAGCAGACATCAATGTTTCATAATGCTTTGCAATAGTATCGCCCATACCAGCCCACAAATAACGGCTTGGTGCTTCTACAAGAATATCCGCATCAATAAAGCAATGTACAGGCGGATGATTTACAAAGGCAATACCATCAAAATTATGATCTGCTGCATACACCGCAGCAGCTTCCGATGTAGCCGCACAGGTAGAAGCAATGGTTGGAATGGTAAAGAACGGTTTATCATCTAACTCTAATGCTACTACTTTCACTGTATCAATAGCCTTACCACCACCGACAGCAAATAGAAAATCTGCCGCTTTTACAGAGTCCATTTGGGCAATTTCCTTGCCGCGAGCGAAGGTACATTCTCCACCGAAGTGAATAATATCTAGCACCTCAATTTCCGCACGTTCAAGTACAGGACGAAGATGTGGTAACGCCTTAGAAAGTGCCGTTTCACCACCAATAATGGCTACAGTACGGCCGTATAATTTTGTAAATTTTGGAATGGCGCTGAATACATCATGACCGCCAAAGCTATAACTAGGTAAACAATGAGTGCTACGCATAAAAATCTCCTTTATAATCTATATATGTATTATAAAAAACTCTCACCTGTAAAAGCAATTTCATATGCTACATAAAAAATATTAGCTCATAATATACTAAATAAAAAAGGTTCTACACTTTCACAAAACGAAAGCATAGAACCTTTAATTATATTATTTGTTGTCAGACACAAGGCCTTTATGAATAAGACCTACGATGAATCCTAATATAGCAAAGCTCACCCAACCCATACCGGCTGCTTGGAACGGAATATATTGAGTAAACAACCCCTCTAAAGCATCTGGTGCAATACCAGCTGTTTCTAAGCCAGTCATAAGTGCAGAGATCATTGTAAAACCAATTGTCCATGCATATATGCAACGACGACCACCAAACACATTGTTTGCAAGCGCCAATAAGATGATTACAATTGTCAATGGATACAATAACATCAATACAGGAATGGCTGCACTAATGATTGTCTTCAAGCCAAACATACTAAAGCAAAATGCAGCAACAGAGAAGATAACTACATATAACTTGTAGCTAATCTTTGGTGTCAACTTATGGAAGTATGTACCGCAAGAAGTAATAAGGCCGATACTTGTGGACAAGCAAGCCAAAAGCACGATAACAGCAAGAATAACTTGGCCAAAATCACCAAACAAATAGTTAGCACTTGTAGAAAGGACAGGCGCCCCTGTATCGAACAAACCAAAGCGTTCTACACTAGTAGCACCGATGTTGGCGATAAATACATACACAATACCGAGAAGGCCTACTGCAATGGCACCAACTTCCATAACTGTTTTAGTAATTACTTCATGAGATGTAGCTCCGCTAAGTCGTACAAAGTCAATAACGAGAATAGCAAACACTACGGAAGCTAACGCATCCATTGTATTATAGCCATCCAAGAACCCTTGTAACACCGCCGTAGGTGCATCACCATATGTTGGTTGTGGCAATGCATAACCGCCAATTGGAGTGATAAAGGACTTAACAATGAGTAACAAGATGACTAGCAATAAAGCTGGAGTCAAGATATTACCAATACGATTTACAAGCTTATGAGGACTGATGGACAACCACAAAGAAACACCAAAGAATATAGCGAGGAATATGGGCTCCATATTCATATGCAAACCTTCCGCAAAAGGCTTGATGGCGATTTCATATGCTACTGTACCAGTACGTGGTGTAGCAAACATAGGTCCAATACTCAAGTAAAGTGCGATAGTGTATATTAAGCCATAAATTGGATGAACACGGCTCGCTAACTCTTCAACATCCTTACAAGAGGAGTAGCCCATAGCTACAACACCTAATAGTGGAAGGCCTACACCGGTTAATACAAAGCCGAGCAAAGCCCAACCTACATTATCACCAGCATGTTGCCCCAAGGCCGCTGGGAAAATCAAGTTCCCTGCCCCAAAGAATAGGGCGAATAACATCATGCCTATGGCCCAATAGGCACGGGCAGATAATTTATCATTACCATTCATAAAAGTAACCCCCTTTAGGTTATATAGAAATAATATTACTATTATAATCCTAACGAGGATATGCATGCAATAAAAATATCCTTGTTATGACATATCGGTATAATATTATTCCCTTAAGTAAAAGGAATTAAACACCATAATAAATACTATATAGCATTTATTATGGTCATCTCTTTTATATATTCACCTTATACGTCAGCCTTTTTGATGTGAACTTGGACATCGTAGAATGTACTGCCCCAACCTTGATCAGTTGGTCTGTCTGCAGTAAGCGCATTGATAGCTACATTTGGATCACTAGATTGTGATTGCCACCAAACACCAAGAGTTACCAATGTACCACGTTGTACATCTTCATCGTAGTATGCTTTAATTTTTACACTACCACGATTATTGTAGATTTCAACTTCATCACCATCATTAATGTTATATACCTTTGCATCTTCAGGATTAATACGTAGCTTCATAAGCTCTGGATCATCAAACTCAAGTTCACAGAAGCTCGAATCCAAAATACGAATATCATTGCCAATGACGAGCCAGAACGGTGCATCATCTCCATACGGTGGCAAATAACGAATTAATGGTTCCACATCTTGTGGATTATACAGCTCTATTTTTCCAGATGGTGTTTTAAAATCTATCTTATAATTTTCAGGCAATGTCATCTCTACAGGTTCACCTTGTAAGATTACATCTTGATCAACTCCAGATATACGACTAGATGTACGAACAATTTGTTCTATTAGATCCCGTTCACTAAGGTTAAAGAATCCATCTTCAACCCCCATACGTTTAGCTAATTCAGAAATCACTTGCCAGTTAGAGCGAGATTCGCCAATAGGATCGATTAATTTATAGCCAGTTCCGATTGTATAGTGCCCATAGGAGTTATATATATCGTCATGTTCTACTGATGTAGTGGCCGGCAATACAATATCCGCATATTTACATGTATCGGTAAAGAACCGTTCATGAACAACCGTAAACAAATCATCTCTCATCAGACCGTTTCGCACCACATTTTGATCAGGCGCTGTTATGGCAGGATTACTAGAGAACACATAGAGACTATGAACAGCTGTACCTGATGGATTTGTAAGCATTTCACCTAGTTTAATCATAGGCATCAATCGCTTTGCTGGTGCATCCACATGAGCCTGCTGCATCACATCTTTACCAACAAACTTACCACCACTTGCACTCGATAGCAAACCACCTCCAAGGTGTTGCCAAGCACCAACTACAGCAGGTAATGCGTTAATGGCACGACAACTCATGGCACCATTTCCATAGCGTGACAATCCGCTGCCAAGACGTATAAATGGAGACTTAGCGTTAGCATATGCATGAGCGAACTCGGTCATACGCTCTACGGAAACGCCACAAAGTTCAGATGCTTTTTCAGGTGTAAAATCAAGCAACACATCGTTTACGAGTTCATCATAACCTTGTACATGTTTCAGAATGAAATCTATATCTGCCAATCCATCTCGATGAATAATATGAAGCATACCTAACGCTAAAGCGCCATCACTACCAGGTTTTACGTAAATATGTTCATGAGCTTGGTTAAAGGTATATGTTTTATGAGTATCAATAATCCAAACTCGAGCACCATTCTTTTTAGCTACGTTTACATCATGTAAGATATGAACATCGGTAGCAGTCGCATTAATGCCCCATAGAACAATTAAATCACTATGTTGTGCCTCTTGTGGTTTAATGGCTAGTGTATCACCATAAACAGATTGAAATCCTGCCTTTTTTGCAGGGGAACAAATACCACGGTCCTGGTCTGTAGCCCCAATGCGGCGGAAAAAGTAATCCGCTGCTGGGCTTTGTATCACACCCATAGTACCTGCATAAGAGTAACGTAAAATACTTTCACTACCATAAGTATTAATAGTCTCTTTAAAATTATTAACAATGGTATCTAATGCTTCATCCCAGCTGATACGCACATATTGGTCTTGTCCAATACCTTTCTTACCAATCCGTTTCATTGGGTACTGTAAACGCAATGGAGAATGAACCACTTGTTCATAATGCGCCATTTTAGGGCACAATGTACCTCTTGTAAACGCATGATCTCTATTACCACGAACAGATACTACTCGATTGTTCTCTACCGATACGATTAGACCACATGCATCTGGGCAATCATAAGGACATACTGATTTGTATTCTTTCAAAATAAGCACCTCGCTTATAAATTATATAAACTATAGGATGTATATTTATATTATATTACAGTATCATCTGTATAAGTGTAACCTTTAACACATTTTTTATCTTTAGAAAGATTAAAAACATTGCATATTATGCATATCAATACATTCAGTTATCAGAATACGTTACTACGCTTATCAATAATTTTTATATATGATATTAAACATTTCAAGTTTTATCGATATTTATCCATTCTCATTCTTGCTCAAAGCCTAAACAGATATACTAATAAGTTCTATAAAAATACTGCAAATCTATAAAAAAATCATGCAATCATAACTAAAAGTCATACCCATATAGTTTTAGGTATAATCTGATGTTTCAGTAATCGTCCCTAGAATATGTGATAAACATCACCGGTACGTATGCGTATTTAGTAATGTGTTTCAGACTGTAAGACTATTCAATCTCACTTCTTTCTGTGCTATACTGACATTGTCATTTGAGAGGATATAGAGCTCATAAGAAATCATCTTAATTTCATGATATCTAAATTTGGAGTTACTATATCAGGTACATATTTTCTGAAAAGAGGTTTTAACGATGGCAGACGCAAAAAACACTGTGTTATTCCCTTATGAAACATTGAAAAAATTAAGCATGGACGCTTTCCAAAAATTCGGTTTCTCCGAAAAAGAAGCTGACATCATCCAAGACGTACTTTTGACTTCCGACTTGTTCGGTATTCAAAGCCATGGTATGCAACGTATGGTTCGTTACCACAAAGGTATCACTAATGGCTTGATCAAAATCGACGCAAAACCTGAAATCGTAAAAGAAACTCCAATTTCCGCAGTTATCGACGGTCATGATGGCATGGGCCAAATCTTGGGTCACATGGCTATGGAAATGGCTATCGAAAAAGCTAAAAAATCCGGTGTTGGTATCGTATCCGTACGTAACTCCAACCACTATGGTATCGCTGGTTACTATGCTAAAATGGCATCCGACCAAGGCTTAATCGGTTTCTCTTGTACAAACTCCGAAGCAATCATGGTTCCTACATACGCTCGTCAAGCTATGCTTGGTTCCAACCCTATCGCTTGGACTGTACCTGCTGATCCTGTTGACTTCTTCTTCGATTGCTCCACTACAGTAGTAACTCGTGGTAAACTTGAAATGTACAACAAAATGGGCAAAGCTACTCCAGATGGCTGGGCTGTTAATAAAGACGGCGTTCCTTCCACTGATGCAGCTGAAGTATTGGGCAACATCTCCCGTCATGAAGGCGGCGGTATCCTTCCTTTAGGTGGTGCTACAGAAGTTCTTGGTGGCCACAAAGGTTATGGTAACGGCATGATTGCTGAATTGTTCTCCTCCATCTTGTCTCAAGGCGGTACTTCCAACAAATGTATGGTTGGCGGTAAATCCAACATCTGCCACGGCTTCATGGCTATCAACCCTGAATTCTTTGGTGACCCAGCTGAAATCAAAAAACACTTCTCCCAATTCTTACAAGAATTACGTGAAGCTCCTAAAGCTGCTGGTCAAGACCGCATCTACACTCATGGTGAAAAAGAACATGAATCCGTTGAAAAAGTTAAAGCTGAAGGCATCCCTGTACTTAACGGTACAATGCTAGAAGTTCAAGATCTTTGTAACGAATTGGGTCTAGACTTCAAATCCTACTTCGGCGATTATGTACCAGAAGCTCCTGCTACAATGTTCAAAGGTAACTACTAATACCTAAGACCTTACAAAGGCCCTAACATGGACATGTAGTCGGTAAAGAAGGGGACATAAACACTGTTTATGTCCCCTCTCTTATATTTTTAACCTCATATGTAATGAGGTTAAAAATTTTTAAGAGATATATCACTTTTTATGATAAGTATATCTGTTATTTTATTGTAATTCTTTATTTTAACTGAACTTTTACAACTTAATACAATAGCGATTTACTCATCAATTAAATTGATTAAGCTACATCGTCCTGTTAAGCATATATTTTTATTTTTCTTGAAAGGATGATTTTAGAAATGAGTGCTATCACCGTTCTATTAGCGCTATCTCCAATCATTTGGTTGATCGTAGCGTTATCCATCTTGAAATTACCTGCATGGCAAGCAACAAGTGTTGCTGCAATCGGTTCTTTCATCATCGCTATTACAGCATTCCAATCTGACCCATTCATTATGGTCACTGGTGCCCTTGAAGGTGCCGCATTGGCAATCTGGCCAATCCTATTAGTTATTACAGCTGCTATCTTCGTTTATAACTTGGTAGTACATACGAAAGCAATGGAAACTATTAAAACAATGCTTTCTTCTGTAACATCTGATACTCGTGTACTTGCATTGTTACTTGCATGGGGCTTTGGTGCCTTCATGGAAGGTATGGCTGGCTTTGGTACTGCCGTTGCAATTCCAGCTGCTATGATGGTTGCAGTAGGTTTTGACCCACTAAAATCTATCATTGCATGTCTCGTTGCTAACTCCGTACCTACAACATTCGGCTCCATTGGTATTCCAACAACTACATTGGCATCCTTAACTAGTCTTGATCCAAGCCATTTAGGTACATTCATTTCCGTACAATTATTCTTACTTAACCTTATCGCACCATTCTTCGTTGTTATGATTATTGGTGGCGGTATCAAAGCGTTAAAAGGCGTATTCCTTGTTACATTACTTTCCGGTTTAGCATTAGCTATTCCTGAAACTATAATCAACGCAGTAATGGGTCCAGAATTATCCGTAATCTCTGCATCCATCGTTATCATGGCAGTTATCATTATTTGTGCAAAAATTATGCCTCCTAATGATCCTGAATACGCAGTTAAACAAACTGGCGAAGTTCCAAAAGTTTCTGGTAGCGAAGGCCTTGTAGCTGCAATGCCATTCATCTTAATCTTTGTATTATTGTTATTAACTTCCAAATTGTTCCCTGCAATTAATGGTCCTCTTGCGTCCATTAAAACATCTGTACCTATCTACCAAGGTCCTGGTGCAAAACCTTACACATTCGTATGGATTGCAACTCCTGGTATCATGATCTTCATCGCTGGTATTGTTGGTGGTTTCATCCAAAAAGCAAAAGCTGGCGAAATCTTCGGTACATTGGGTTCCACAGTTAAAAACTTGAAATTCACATACCTTACAATCATCACAGTTGTTATGACAGCTAAATTGATGACTTACTCTGGTATGACTGCAGATATT
This sequence comes from uncultured Veillonella sp., assembly GCA_900550175.1. Classification (GTDB taxonomy): domain Bacteria; phylum Bacillota; class Negativicutes; order Veillonellales; family Veillonellaceae; genus Veillonella. The sequence continues at coordinate 13,933 of URQX01000015.1, read as the reverse complement.
GCAAAAGCAATGGTTGCTGGTACAGGTTCCTTGTATCCTCTATTCGCTCCTATCGTAGGTGCATTGGGTGCCTTCTTGACAGGTTCCGGTACAAACTCCAACGTATTGTTTGGCCCACTTCAAATCGCTGCAGCTCAAGGTTTAGATCCTACAAACTTCGAAGACCTTGGCTTCTGGTTGGCAGCAGTTAACTCCGGTGCAGCTGGTATCGGCAAAATGTTGTCCCCACAATCCATCGCGATTTCTATTGGTGCCGTAGGTCCTGCTTTGAAAGCATACCTAGAAAACCACAAAGAAATTGGTTCTGAAGAAGCTCACAACTTAGAACATGAAATCGAAGCAAGTGTTATCATGAACAGCGCATTCAAATACTTCTTGATCTTCATCGTTATGCATGGTTGTATCTCCTTCTTCGGTCAACATTTCATCCATGAAATTCACCACTTCTTCTTCTAAGAACTGGTAACAATACAAAAAAGAACAGCTCTTCACGAGCTGTTCTTTTTTGTTGCCACATATGAAAATACTATATATATATAACATAGATTAATGATAATACAGTTTAGAATTCACTAATTTGCTACATATAATTGTAATAATCTATTAATAAGCCTCTTGCTCTACTTCCCATTTAGTAATGGTCCCAGTATCTGCATCTATTTCAAAATCATATTCATAACCATTATAATGTATTTCACCTTCATACTCTAAACGGCCATTCTCATAATCACGATTGAATTCAGTTACATTTGCAACTGTTGCACCCGGCACACGTGCTAAGGCGCTTTGAACAGCCTCATCAGAACTAATTGCTTCTACAGATGAAACCGTAGCGGTCCCGATTACTACTATTGCAGCTAACACAAAACCTTTTATTAAATATTTCATATAATTCTCCCATCACCAATAAGCACATTGATTTTTTTAGATATAATTAATATACTAATTGTAATCTATAAATAGAGATATAGCCAACTCAATATTTCATATAGATATTTTTTCTCAATCATGGTAAAATACATCGTATCAAATAGAAAAAATTAAATGCAGTCTGCGAAGTGCGATTCGCAGGCTTTTATTTTTCCCATTTTAAGATAGGAGGATTGTATGACTCAAGAAAATTCTGCTAAGGTTTCCTTTATCTTGGTAGTATTCCTTGGCATGTTAACAGCTATTACACCGCTCGCAACAGATCTATATTTACCTGCATTACCGATTATGCCTGGCGAATTAAATACAACAGCATCTAATATTCAAATGACCATTGGTGTTATGACCTTTGGTGTTGCCTTAGGCCAATTATTTGGTGGCCCAATAAGTGACACAATGGGTCGTAAGTTACCACTTATTATAGGTAATTTACTATGTGTTATCTCTAGTATTATTTGTGCCTATGCGCCTAGTATCGAAATACTTTTACTAGGAAGATTTCTACAAGGCTTAACCGGCTCTGTAGGCGTTGTAATTGCCAAAGCCATCGCTCGAGACTTTGCATCTGGTCAAGAACTGACTAAGCTATTTGCTTTGCTCATGATGGTCAATGGCCTCGCACCTGTAATTGCACCTTTAGTAGGCGGTCAACTGCTCTTATTTACTACATGGCGTGTAATCTTTGTTGTCTTAGCAGTATTCTCTGCTATTCTATTACTAGGTTCTCTTCTTTTCCGTGAAAGCTTACCAAAGGAAAACCGCGTTACTGGCGGCCTTGCTACGGCTATAAATAACTACTTTACACTGATCAAAGATAAACGTTTCCTGGGACAATCTTTAATTCAATTCTTTGCTTTCGGCGCTTTCTTTGCCTATATATCAGGTTCATCCTTTGTATACCAAAATATTTTCCAACTTTCAGCCCAGAAATTTAGTTATCTTTTTGGTATCAATAGCTGCGGCATTATCTTGGCCAGTGCCATTAGCGGGCGAGTAAGTAATGTCGTAACATCTCGTCAAATACTTACATTCAGTCTATGGCAACTGACTATCGGCTCCTTACTATTCTTAGTAGCCATGATTTTTGAATGGTCTCTCATTCCTGTAACAATAATTCTATTCTTTACGGTGTGTACAGTATCCCTATTCGGTTCCGCCTCCTTCTCTATGGCTATGACTAACTATGGAAAAATGGCAGGCAGCGCCTCTGCCATACTGGGCTTTGCAAGCATGTTTGCGGCAGGTATTGTATCACCATTAGTTGGTATAGGTGGGGATCATACGGGTATACCAATGGGGATTACAATGCTAGTATGTTCAGCGCTTTCCTTATTGTGCTTATATGGTTTAGTAGAGAAAGAATAATCTCTTTTATACATTTGTGTGAGCCCTACAATGGGGCCCCGTTACAATAGAATAAATTTTAGTATAAAAACAGCGGTACCTTCTTCTTGCTCAGTACGTCACTTCGTTCCGTAAAATCGCTTCGAAAAAGGTACCGCTATTTTTATTAATTTTTGCTATGAAGATGTCCCATTGTAGGACTATCAGACTATAATTAAAATATATTAATTCTTTTTTACAAATACACTAAGCACAATAAAGGAAAGTACCTGTCCAACTGATTGTAGGGAAAAAAACACAGCCCTCTCTCCTCTTTTTCCGTTAGATGTATTGCGAATTTTTTGTGAATAATGAGATAAAAAAACGATGGAGCTATTAGATATATAGTAGATGGATCATTTACATTTTATAATGGGACATCTTCATAATTAGCGCATATAGAAAAGAATACAGCCCTCTCTGCAGCGATTTTACGGAACGTAGTGACGTACTGAGCCAAGAGAGGGCTGTGTTTTTTCTATACTAGTGTTATGTAGTTGTCACGGGGCCCCATTGAAAATATAACAAAGCACTTTTATTCAAACATTGTCGATAGTAGCAGTTTTAGTCGGTTTGCTTGGTTTACTGCACTGGAGCCCGGATCGTAGTCGATGGCAGCAATGCGCACGTCTGGGTAGGCAGCGGATAGTGTTTTCACCATGCCTTTACCTGTAACGTGGTTTGGCAAGCATCCGAATGGTTGCAAGCATACGATTTGTTTTGCCCCTTTTTCAATGAGGTCAATCATATCGCCTGTGAGGAACCAGCCTTCACCGCATTGGTTACCAAGACCAATGTAGTGGGCCGCTTCTTTTGCTACTTCTGTCATACGTTGTAGAGGGTCAAAGTTTTTAGACGCTGCTACGGCTTTAGCGTATGGCAAACGGTAAAGTTCAAGGGCTTCACGAGCCAATGTACCGAAGAAGCCAGATAGCCATGTACCATCAAGGTGTTTAGCCCGGTACGTGCTGTCCATTGCACAGTACAAGAAGAAGTCTAATAAACCAGATGTAACGACTTCGCCACCTTCTTTTTCAATGAGTTCATTGATATGGTTGTTAGCACTTGGGTGGAATTTAACGTAAATTTCCCCTACGACGCCAACGCGAGGTTTTTGTACATCTTTATTAACTGGCAAGTTATCAAAGTCATGAATAATTTCTTTGATGTACTTATTGTACTGACGAAGACTGGCAGATGTAATGTTTTCACGTAACTTTTTAATCCAGTAATCACATAATGCATCTGTAGAGCCTGGGTTGGTTTCGTAAGGCCGTGTAGCCAATACGCATTGCATGAGGGCATCACCGTAAACAACGGCTTGAATCATGCGATGTAAGAAACCTTTTGTCAATTTAAAGCCTGGTTGACGTTCCATATCACTCGCATTGAGGGATAGGATCGGCACTTGTTTCATACCAGCGTCAATCAATGCTTTACGCAAATAGCCAATGTAGTTTGTAGCACGGCAACCACCACCTGTTTGAGAGATGATAACAGCTGTTTTATCGATATCGTATTTACCAGATAATAGTGCAGACATGAGCTGACCAACAACGATAATCGCTGGGTAACATGCATCATTATTGATATATTTCAAGCCCACTTCAATATCGTCACGCGTTGGTGCTGGCAACATTTCAAAGTTATAGCCTTCATTTTTGAGGACTGGATCTAAGAGGCTAAAATGCAATGGTGACATTTGTGGCACCAAGATTTTATAGGTCTTACGCATTTCCTCTGTGAACACCACGCGATTATAATCGTAGGTTGGCAATTGTTCTTCCACCACTTCTGGTGCTTCTGGGTTATGATGACGACGCAAGCTACGTTCCATTACGGATTGCAAGGAACGCAAACGGATCGTTACAGCCCCAAGGTTTGTACCTTCATCAATTTTGAGTAAGGTATGAATTTTATGGTTTGCTGAAAGTATATCTTTTACTTGATCCGCTACGATAGAGTCAAGGCCACAACCGAAGGAGTTAAGTTCAACGATTTGGAAGCCTTCTGTTCTACTTACGAATTCAGCAGCGCGATATAAACGGCTATGGTAGGACCATTGGTCTACAACACGTAAATGCTTAATTTCATTGCCTAGTGGAGCAACACCATCTTCTGTAAGAACAGCCATACCAAGAGATGTAATAAGCTCTGGAATACCGTGGTTAATACCGGAGTCCAAATGATATGGACGACCAGCTAATACGATGGTAGGAATTTGTTCTGCTACGAGGCGAGATACAGTTTTCTTTGTCGTTTCACGATAAGAGGCCTTACAGTTTTCTTGTTCTTCCCAAGCTTTTTCTACAGCATTAGCAATATCTTTCTTCTTTAGGTCCAAGAAGTCCAATGCTTTCACAAGGGCGGGAACAAGGGATTTCTTATCAGCCAATGGCAAGAATGGTGCGTGGAATGGAGTATCCCCCAAAACCTCTTGCATGTTATTTTTAATAAGTTCCGGATAGGAAATAACCATTGGACAATGGTAATTATTGTCGCGGCTAAATTCCTTAGGGCCATGCTGAATACAAGGGTACCAAACAAAGTCTACTTGTGCATTCGCAAGATCACGAATATGACCATGTACCGCTTTTGCTGGGTAGCAAGCTGTATCGGATGGAATCGTATCAATAGCCTTGTTGTATTGTTCCTTTGTAGTGTAATCGGAAAGGATTACTTCGTAGCCAAGTGTATTAAAGAATGTAAACCAGAATGGGAAATCCTCATACATGTTGAGGACACGAGGAATACCTACGCGCATTTTACCTTCGAACTCTGGAATATTTTTCTTCAAATAATAGTCGAAGTAACGACGCAATTTAACGTCTACTAAGTTAGGAACTGCTTTGCGTTCCTCTTGAATCATACCGCCCGCACCACGATCACAACGGTTACCAGTTACGTAGGTACGACCATCAGAGAAGGCGTTGATGGTAAGCATACAGTTATTGGAGCAAAGGCCACAATTGCGCATTGTCGTAGATACTTGTAAGGAATTAAGTCCTTCACTATCGAGCAATGTACTTTCACCCTTTTGTAACTCTTCCGCCGTTTCAGCCGCAAGAAGGGCCATACCATAAGCACCCATCAAGCCAGATACGTCAGGTCGAATTACTTCTACGCCCATCAATTTCTCGAAAGCACGCAATACGGATTCATTGTAGAATGTACCGCCTTGTACAACGATATGATCACCCAATTCTTTAGGATCTTTTACCTTAAGAACCTTATAAAGAGCATTTTTAATAACAGAGTAAGCAAGGCCTGCTGCGATATCTTGTACCGTAGCACCTTCTTTTTGAGCCTGCTTAACTTTAGAGTTCATAAATACGGTACAACGAGAGCCCAAGTCGATTGGCAAGGATGCCAACAAACCTTCCTTCGCAAATTGGTCAATTGGAATGCGTAGACCGGATGCAAATGTATCGATAAAGGAGCCGCAACCAGAGGAACACGCTTCGTTCAATACGATATCTTCGATATAGCCATCGCGAACCTTACAGCATTTCATATCTTGACCGCCGATGTCCAAGATAAAGGATACATCAGGGCAGAAGTAACGAGCTGCACGATAGTGAGCCATTGTTTCTACTTCACCGATATCGATGCCAAGGGCGCGTTTAAGGAATGCTTCGCCGTAACCCGTTACACCAGAATGCGCAATATAAGCGCCTTTTGGTAACAGTTCATAAATTTTCTCGATCATTTCACGAGATTTTTCTAATGGTTTACCATGGTTAGGACCATAATGAGAGAATATGATTTCCTTATTACTATTGATAAGAACTACCTTAAGTGTGGTAGAACCAGCATCAATACCAAGATAACAAGGACCTTGCGCATCTTCAATATTTGCTTTTGGCGTTACTGCCTTAGCGTGACGAGCGCGGAATTCTTCTAATTCTTGTTCATTTTTAAATAGAGGTTCTACACGATCTGTAGCCTCCATAGGAATACCGATGAGAGCACCAATTTCTTTTGTTAATTGACCAACCGTAATCTCACGACAGTCTTCTTTCATCAAAGCCGCCCCTAAGGCGATGAATAATTCACCGTTTTCAGGGATAATGCGATGCGCTTCATCTAGTTCTAAGGTATCGCAGAAACATTGACGAAGTTCGGACAAGAATGTCAACGGACCGCCAAGGAATGCTACATTACCTTCGATTTTATGACCGCATGCAAGGCCAGCAATTGTTTGGTTTACAATCGCTTGGAATACGGATTTTGCAATATTTTCATGAGATGCGCCTTGGTTTAACAAAGCTTGTACGTCTGTTTTAGCAAATACGCCACAGCGTGCTGCAATTGGATAAATCGTATCAGCATTCATAGCCAATTGGTTAAGACCCGATGCATCCGTTTGCAATAAAGTCGCCATTTGGTCGATGAAAGCACCTGTACCACCTGCACAAGAACCATTCATACGGTGTTCTGCCGTTTGACCTAAATAGGTTACCTTCGCATCTTCACCACCAAGTTCGATGATAACATCAGTTTCTGGATACAATGCTTTTACAGCACGTGTTTCAGCAATAACCTCTTGCACGAATGGAATACGTACCTTTTCAGCCATCGCCATACCACCAGAACCGGTAATACATACATGAACTTGATCATTTTCATGGCCCACTTGAGCCTCTTGGAGCAAGGTATATACGGTGTCCAAAATGTTCGCATAATGGCGTATGTACTTTTTATACAAATAATTATCGTGTTCGTCTAATAGTACAACTTTAACCGTTGTAGAGCCCACGTCAATACCCATGCGTAGCATGTGTTGCATAAATACCTCTCTTTTCAAAAACCGTATGATCACACAAGATCATACTCATATTGTGAAAGTAGTACATTTACTATGAATCTCACATAAAATATACTAACCGTCTAGTAAAACTTAGACGAGGATAGGCTTTCACAAAAATATCTAATTTTTTAAATATCCTATACATATTATACAACAAATGCAGATAAAATCTATGTTATTCTATATTCCAATGAGTTATATGGAATATGACTAAACTTGAATAACACCTCTACATCGAGATAGGATGTAAAAATTATTATATCATTCTAAGATGAAAAAAAGTGTACCTAACAGCACATAACTTAAGCAATAAATAGGTAACTATTAATTCTATTTCTATTTCAATTAACAAGAATAAGGGGATACAAAAAGAGGCTTCCAGGAAATCATGGAAGCCTCTTGTATTTGTATTGTTCATTATATACTTTTGAGTTTTATTATTCACTCTATATAGGTTACAAAACCTTTTTATATAATCCGATAAGATCATCATGGTTAGCTGGGTATGGATTAAATCTATAACACATATCCTCTATTGCTCTATCTGCCATGAGGTTAAGTTTTGGTTCAGATGTAGCCTTATCTACACCAAATTCAGTCAGTGTCATTGGACATTCTAAAGTTCGTTGTAGTTTTACAATCTCCTCTAGTAATGCACCTATTTTATCTCCATCGGATGCTTTATGTGATGCAAAGCCCAACTTAGCAGATAGATGGGCATATTTCTTGGCCACCTCTTGGTTACGAGAGCAATTAAATCCAATCACATAAAGCAAAAGCATACTGTTAGCTAGACCATGAGGCACATGAAATTGTCCTCCCAACTGATGAGCCATGGCATGAACGAGACCCACGCCGGCCTTGTTAAAGGAAAGACCTGCTAAACATGAAGCCTCATGCATAGACATGCGATCTCGGTCTGTGGCTGTTGGCTTATAACATTTTGGTAGGTATTCAAAGACAAGCTCAATTGCTTGCTGTGCTAATGCATCAGTAAAATTATTTGCCTCTGTAGCTACATAGGCTTCTAGAGCATGAACAAGCACATCCATACCACTGAATGCAGTAACACTTGGTGGAGATGTTTTTACAAATAATGGCGTTAATAATGCTTCATCTGGTAATACCGCATCATCCACAAGAGGATACTTAATTTGTGTTTCACTATCTGTAAGAACAGCAAACGAGGTTACTTCAGATCCTGTTCCACTAGTAGTAGGCACGGCAATAAAGGATTTGATATCCATCTGCTTTAATTTACGACCAAAATAAGCTATCCCTTTGCTCATATCAATGCAAGAGCCACCACCTATGGCTATGATAACGGATGGTTTAATACCTTCCATAAATTCAATGCCTTTTACTACATGAGTTATGGGTGGATCAGGTACCACATCAGTATAGATAGTCACCTTATTTTTACTATCCATTAATCCCATCACATACGTAAGGCTCGGAGAATCTTTTAAAAATGGATCACATATGATAAGGATGGATTCATTATTAAATTCTGTAAGACGATTCAACGAATCTGGTCCCGCATAAATTTGAGTTGGAAAAGACCATTTATTCATATGCTCACCACCTATCGAATATTAAATCCTGTTGTTAAGCAACATCTACGACGGCGTGCAAAGCAGCGCGCTGATGTAGTAGATTCCCCAGTAGGTGTAGCAATTGTAAAGGTTGTCGTACCTTCACCACTAAAACCAAGCCCCGCATAGGACGGACCATTCTTAACAAAAATAGATGTTTTCATTTTACGGGCCATCCGGTTGAGGCGTTCCATATTTAAAGAATGCATTGTTGCCGTATGATGTAAGCCTGCTTCTAACATCAAGCATACATCGAGGCCTTCATCAAAGCTATCTACTGTCACAACAGGTAGAATAGGCATTAACATCTCAATAACTGCAAACGGATGATCTTTTGGTGTGCGCAGGATAATCAACCGTGGATCACCATTGTACGGAATATGTGCCGCATCAAGAATGACGCTTGCATTCTTACCGACAAACTTTTTATTTGGTGTCCCATTCGGTAGCACGGTTAACTCTACTAGGCGTTGAATATCACGTTGATTATCAATAAGGACGCATCCCGCTTTCACCATTTCTTGAACTAGTTGTGGCTCGATTTGGCGCATGGCAACGACGCTCTTTTCAGCAATACATAGAATATTATTATCGAGGCTAGCACCGAGAACGATATCTTGGGCCGCTTTTTTAATATCTGCTGTTTCATCTACAAAGGCTGGTGGATTACCAGCACCTGCACCGATAACCTTTTTGCCACTTTGAAGTGCTTGTTTCACTACGCCAGGCCCACCAGTAACAACTAATAAGCTCACATCTGGGTGTAGCATCATCTCTTGAGCAGACTCAATAGATGGTTCACGAAGTGTAACGATAAGGTTTTCAATGCCAATCGATTTAGCGATGATTTGGTTAAGTTCACTAACTAGCAATCGACTAAGATGCTTAGCACCAGGATGAACACTAAAGAATACAGCATTCCCTGCTGCTAGCATGCCGATGGTATTACATATTAATGTTTCTGCCGGATTTGTACTTGGTGTAATAGCACCGATGACACCATAAGCAGACAATTCGTATAATGTCATACCGTTGTCACCAGTTTCACACTCTGTAACAAGATCTTCTACACCCGGTGTTTTATCGAGTGTAAGATTTAATTTCAATACTTTATCTGCAACGCGACCCATTCCTGTTTCTTCAACAGTTTTTTGAGCCAACTCTTGTACTCGTGGGCGCATAGCGGCACGGATGTCCGCTATTACCTTTTCACGGGTTGCCAAGGTGCAATCTTCAAAGCGCGCTTGCGCTGCTTTTGCTGCTTGAATGGCCTCATCAACAGTATCAAACACACCTGGTTCAACTTGACCTCTAGGCGCTTGTTTAAAAGGTTGTGATGAGGCTGCTTCTTGCTTTTGCCCCTGTAATATATCTATAACCATGGAGCGGATCATTTCTTTCAACTGTGTATTGTTTTCCATCATGAACCTCCATATAGGTTGCATTGCTGATGCAATGACCATGTCAACTAACGGTGTACACAATCAAGGATATATTCATGATGTGACACAATAACTAGGTTTAACTCTGGCACCAGCTATTTCCTATACAATTATTTTTCAAAACTATCAATAATACCCACAATAGCGCAATCTACTGCGGTGCCTTTATCGTCTTCGAAAATATGCCGTGCCGATGAGCCTCGAGTTAGAAGCACATATTCACCTTCACCAGCACATACTGTATCGACGGCGATTTCTATGCGTCCCGTCAACTCTTGTTCTCCATCGAGAATGTCCACCATCATCAGTTTCATTCCCTTTAGAGATTCATGCTTTTGAGTAGATACAATACTACCCACTACTTTACCGACTTGCATACTTCTCGTTCCCTTCAATTATTGTGATACCTAAGCGCTCGATTTCATCACGAGCAGCCATGGTGAACCGTTGTCCCCTATATATGACGATAATAGACTGACTGTCACAAGTTCTTACAAAAGAGGCCGTTATCCATGCTTGATGACTGGCACATATAGGACGACCAAATTTATCTAGAAATCTGATAGGCCAATCTAGAATGACTGATGGTTTCAGCAACGAGGTTACAGGAACTGCTAGGCGTATTGTCACCTCACAGTCATACGCTAATGCACGGTGCAAACAGACTACCCAAGGCACCAATGTATTGCTCATTAACTCTCGTATATGACCATAATCTACACCAGTAAAAGATATGAGTTGATTCTGCAACAATACATGTTCATCATAGCTATTACACTCTGTGACCATAAACGTAGCAGTGGATGTCATCCGCTTTTCTAGGCGTTCTAGCACCAGTTTAACTAATGCATCCATATTAATGCTCACTTCCCATGGCAATCCCTAAGGGCGTTACAAACTCTGGATATAATGGCTTATCTACGGGTAATCCTATATATTGACTGAAAGTTTTTGTAAACTCCTCAAAATTAGAAGCACCACCTACAACAACAATGGGAGTCCCCTTTTCATAGCCACCCTCTTGTAACGCACGCTTAGAAATAGCTGCCATTTTCTCTACAACCGGCCGTATGGTTGCATATACATCGCGTTTATTAGCTTCATTGCGCTTATAGGCCTCTGCTTCAGGGATGGAAATCCCATAGGCTCCGCTAATAACAAGGTTCATATGGGTGCCTCCTGTAGGCTCATCTACGGTATATACAACTCGGCCATCTTTTAAAATGCTTATGCCCGTAGTACCACCACCAACGTCGATAACAGCGCCATCGGTGATGCCTAGCACATTAGCAGCAGCGGTAGGTTCGTCTAGAATGCAGGTCACTTCAAAACCGGCACTTTCAAGAACATGACCTACTACATCTTTATTCTTGCCTATCGTTCCAGGTGGAACAGCTGCTGCGGCATATACAAGTTCTGTACCTAAGGCTGCTTCCGCCTTAGCCTTTAGCTCTCGCGTAATCGTAACAGCACCCACATAGTCAACTACAAGGCCATCTCGAATAGATTCGTTGTATTCAAAGGCACCATATATAGGTTTACCTTTATCATTTACTACGGATAGGACAATAGATGATGTACCAAGGTCGATGCCTACGCGTAAATTCTTTTGATTATGCGAGCTCACTTGTTTGGACTCTACAAGATCAGAGAACTCTTGCAAGGTATTATTTGCCTTTTTCAAACCTTTCATCATATCACCTACTTTACTGTACAATTCTCGCCATCACTGTACCTTGTACATTGGCAGCGTTTGCCTCATCTGTATCAATATGGAGTTCTAGGACAAAACCGGGTACGGCCCGAACGATGACATCACCAAATACAGTAGTGCGTTCTGGCGTTTGAAGTTCAACATTAACGCTATCGCCATCGTTTACATTAAGCCGTTTTGCATCATCAGGTGACATATGAATATGTCGTTTTGCCGCGATACAAATAGGTTTCGTAATCTCCCCGTTTTCAGTACATATAGTAATCTCTACGGCTGTTTCTAAATGACCAGATAGCACAATAGGAGGTTTTATACCCAATGCACGAGCATCGGTCAACGATACCTCCACTTGTGACTGCTTTCTAAGAGGACCTAGTACGCGAACATTTTGAATGACTCCTTTAGGCCCCACTAAAGTAACTGTTTGTTCTGAAGCAAACTCTCCAGTTTGTTTTAAGTCACTTTTCTTAGTAATTGCCTGATTAGGGAATAATCTATCCCAATCTTCCTGACATAGATGGACATGTCTATTGCTCACACCTACGGGAATGGACGATTCGAACATGGCTTCGATCACTTCTCGTACGATAGCACGAATCTGTTCCCGATCCATAAGCTATTATCCTTTCTTAGGTAAGATTAATTCTACGTCGCTATGAGGGCGTGGAATTACATGAGTAGATACTACTTCGCCTACTTTTTGTGCTGCTGCACAGCCTGCATCAACAGCTGCTTTTACAGCGCCTACATCACCGCGGACCATTACTGTTACAAGACCAGAACCGATTTTTTCAGTACCTTCTAATGTAACGTTAGCAGCTTTTACCATTGCGTCAGCCGCTTCAATTGCGCCTACTAAACCTTTTGTTTCTACCATGCCTAATGCGTTATTCATGATAATCTCCTTTATTATTTACTACTTTATTTCTTTTTAGAGTTTTTCTTTGGTGTTGTTTTCTTTGTATCTGTTGATTTAGAACTTTTCGGTTCTATGATCGTAGATACGATCTCATCTAACACCTCAACAACCTTTTCATCTAATTGGGGTTTCTCTGTTTCATCAGCTACCTTAGCTGGCTTATCTGTAAAATCATCATTAAGGGATTCTACTAAGCCTTCTGCAGGTCGAGGAATTACTTTATGCGCTACATACAGGTTCATCCCTTTTGTGAGCGCTACGCCAGTTTGAACAGCTGCTTCAACAGCTGCTACATCACCAGCAACCTTTACGGTCATCCAGCCAAAGCCTCTCGCCTTTTCTATGCCTATTAGCCGTACATTTGCAGCTTTAACCATTGCATCTGATGCGGTGATAGCCCCCAATAAACCGGCTACTTCTAGTAACCCTAGTGAATCTTTCACCATGCCACCTCCCGACGTCTACTTCTTTGATGTAATGATAGCCCGTAGCATTTGTTCATTTAGTTCTGCCATTATGAATCCTCCTATTCACATTGTGAAAGTATCATCTATAGTGACGTGATAATGATATGTAATGAGTGTATGACACTTTCAAACCGCATTCATTAAATAATGTAAGCATTACCTTTATTCTTAGGTTTTTCCCCCATAGTTTCTAGTAATACTAATCCTACATCACGTGCTGCTTTTACAGCTTGTTTAACAGCGCCAGAATCACCACTAACTTGTAAAATAACTTCATTACTCATAGCAGAACTCGATGGAGAGCGATAACCTACTATATCTACATTAGCTGATTTAACAGCTGTATCCGCCATAACTACACCAATAGCTGCTGGGGCCCCAACGATCAAGCCAAAGGCTTTACCTTCTGGTGTTCCAAAGGCAGTCACTAATGCTTCTCCTGCGCGAGCTGTATATTGAACCTCCACATGACCCGCGTCATTCATATATACTTCGCCGAAGGTACGTTCTAATTCACGCAATGCTACTTCTACAGAACGTCTTACATCAGATACATCATCGCCGCCAAATATGATAAGGGAACCAGAACCGGCGCCACCTTTCATATCACGGGCAAGCTCAATGCTAACAATCTCTGTATTCGTTGCTTTTACAGCTTCATCAGCGGCCATAA
>URQX01000014.1 GCA_900550175.1 uncultured Veillonella sp. | reverse complement strand
AATGACCATCATCTCTACGGTCATGGCTATGTTACTTGGTATTCCTCTCGGTGTTGTGTTGGTAGTAACATCTAAAGGCCATATCTTAGAAAATGTAGCGCTTAATAAGGTGCTAGGAGCTATCGTCAATGCAACACGTTCCGTACCATTTATCATCTTGATGGTAGCTATCATTCCATTTACGCGTATGGTAGTAGGTACATCTATTGGTACAACTGCAGCTTGCGTGCCGTTAACAATTGCAGCGATTCCATTCTTGGCGCGCCTTGTAGAAACATCCATTAAAGATATTAACTTTGGTGTTATTGAGGCGGCTCAATCCATGGGTGCAAGCCCGCTCCAAATTATTTGGAAAGTTTTATTACCTGAAGCATTGCCTACCATTATCGATAATGTAACGGTTCTTATCGTTAACCTCATCGGTTACTCTGCAATGGCTGGTGCTATCGGCGGCGGTGGCCTTGGTGATATTGCTATCCGATATGGTTACCAACGTTTCCAAGCTGATATTATGATTGCTACCATTATCATCTTGATCATTTTGGTACAATTAGTACAAATGGTTGGTGATGCATGGTCTAAAGCGATGAATAAGAAGTAGGAGGATCCTATGAGTATCAATGAAAAATTGAGAAGTTCACAAAACGATGAGTTATTCACCGCTATTTTAACGCTTGAAAACACAGAGGAATGCTATGCATTCTTTGAAGATATTTGTACGATTAATGAATTAAAAGCTTTATCTCAACGCTTGCAAGTAGCAAAAATGTTACGAGCAGGGGATAGCTATGAAAAAATCGTAGAAGAAACAGGTGCGAGCACGGCTACCATTAGTCGTGTCAAAAGATGCTTAGTCTATGGTGCTGATGGATACACATTAGCTCTAGATCGACTAGGTGCAAAATAAAATAAACTAGCATGACAACGGTGGTCTTTTGGCGACCGTTGATGTGCTATCTACAGGAGGTTTATATGGAGTGGCTTATTGAGGTAACAGGTTTACCATTTGATATCCTAATTCTCGTTTTGCTCGCTGTAGCAGGTGCTTTTGCCGGCTTTGTAGACTCCATTGTAGGTGGTGGGGGCCTGATCTCTGTTCCTGCTATGCTATTAACCAACCTTCCGCCGAGTATGGCCTTAGGCAGTAATAAGCTGTCTAGCATATTCGGAGCTGGCAGTGCGTCAATTACATTCTTAAAAAATCACATGGTTGATTTTTCTCTGGTTCGTAAATTACTACCCTTTACATTTATAGGCTCCATGCTTGGTACCTTGGCAGTTGTATCATTGCCACCCTTGTATGTAAAGCCTATTATTATCGTCCTACTCGTGTGTGTCACACTTTTTGTGGTATTTAAAAAGGATTGGGGCGAAATAAACCGTACCTCTGCAGTAGCAGGAAAAGCATTGTATATTTGCATGGCTTTTGCTCTTGGCATTGGTGTTTATGATGGTTTTATTGGCCCTGGTACAGGTACATTTTTGATTATGGGTTTTATCTTTACTGGCTTTGATTTCTTGCATGCTTCTGCGAATGCAAAAATATTGAATTTTACCAGTAATTTAGCATCTTTAATCGTGTTTTTCTATTTAGGGCACGTCAATATTAAGTACGGTTTAGCTACAGGGGTAGGCCAAATTATAGGTGCTTACTTAGGATCTCATTTAGCTATTGCTAAGGGATCATCGTTGGTACGTGTTGTGTTCTTGTCGGTAACGACAGTGATGTTGTTGAAATTAGTCTATGACTATGTTTCTACATTATAGGAGGGCAAGGTATGCCTCATAAAAGTGATGTACAAGTGGCATTGATTAGTGGTGGCACATCGGGCATCGGATTTGCTACGGCAAAATTGCTTCTTAAAGAAGGCTGGTGTGTTGTCATTAACGGTCGTGATGAAAAATCAGGACAAACGGCTAAGATGAAATTGCGCCGCTATTCTTCAAAGGTGCAGTACATCCAAGGGGATGTATCCAAGATCGAAGATTGTCAGCGTATTGTGAAAGAAACGGTCAAACTATTTGGTGGCGTATCCGCTCTCGTAACAGCTGCAGGCTATTACGAAGAGGAGCTCTTAGCAGATGTAACGGAGGCAGCCTTTGATGAAATGTTTGGCACCAATGTGAAAGGCACGGTGTTCTTGTGCCAAGCAGCATTGCCTTATTTGCGCGCTACAAAGGGCAGTATCGTAACGGTAGCCAGTGATGCGGGCTTGCAAGGTAATGTGGCTTGCTCAGTATACGGCGCTTCAAAAGGGGCGGTAGTGAGTTTTACAAAATCTCTATCCTTAGAAATGGCACCACATAATGTGCGCGTTAATTGTGTTTGTCCAGGTGATGTGGATACCTCTTTAGTAGATAAACAAATTGCAAATGCTCAGCAAGATGCAGAGGCTGCTAAGGCTGAAATGGGCCAACATTATCCATTGGGACGCATTGGTCAACCTCATGAAATTGGGGAGGTTATTGTATTTTTATTGAGCAATAAAGCTTCCTTTGTAACGGGGGCAGCCTGGACTATCGATGGTGGCCTCACTAGTTGGTAATATAGAAAATCTTAGATACTATTTTGCTTTTTAAATCTTAGGAGAATTGTAAAAATTCATTCCCCTTATATCAATAGAATGGTATAATAATACTAATAATATGACCTATAGTTGGTTCACAACAAAGGAGAATACTTATGGCAGAATATAATGGCGTAACACTTGAGCCACTTATGGATGGTTCTCAAGATCGTGACTATCAAGTTGAACAATTTATTTTCTGGGGTGCCGGTCGTGCGGCGGCTTTAGCATTATCCCCTAAATTCAGTACTGTTGCTTTGTGCGCCAATGCAACGTATATGGTAACTCGCATTGCACATCTTTATGAAGTAGAATTGCAATCTGGTGCCGTAGTGGGTCTAGTTGGTGGTCTTAGCACAGCTGTAGGTACAGCGGCTATTTCTCTTCTTGTTCCTCTAAAAGCAGTTCGCGTTCCTGTAGCAGTTGGTTTAACATATGCTATCGGTAAAATTGCTCACATTTGGATCCAAGATGGTATGCCTTCTGATATCGAACGTTATAAACCAATGGTTGCTGAATTCCTTGAAAGCGGTAAAGCTATAGCAGGTGACATCATCCGTGATGCAAGCGCTAGCATTCCTTTCACACAAGGTCAACGCGACGTTTGGGCTGGTATTGCTAATGAAACAGGTCTTGCTAAAGAAACTTTGAAACAAGTTTACGAAGAAAAAGTAACACCTGCTATCGATAAATGGAATACAGAAACAAAATATCAAATCCATGACAATGCAGCAGAAGTTGTGGCGAAAGTAACCGATGCAGCAAAAGAGAAAATTGATGTTGCTAAAGAAAATATCGATGTAGCTAAAGAATTAGCTAAAGGCGGCGTAGAAGTGGCTAAAGCTTCTGCACAAGTTGCAGTAGAAACTGCAAAAACTAAAGCTAATGATGCTGTAGAAGCAGCCAAAGATGTTGCTGCAAATACTGTTAACACAGCAAAAGATAAAATTGGTGGTTTGCGCAAATAGGCGCTAAAGGATTATTACGATGAATCCATTAAAGATTATTACATATGGTAAGTATTTTAACGAATCTAAATTCGCCGCTTTTTTAGGGCGATATGGTAAAAAGCTTGCCTTTGTACAACGAGCAGTGACCTTGTTCCTCTGCATGCGTGACAAGGACACTCCAAAATATGTAAAAGCAGTCATTGCTGGTGCCTTAGGGTATCTCGTGTTACCTATTGATATTGTGCCGGATACAATTCCTGTATTAGGTTGGATAGATGATGTAGCAGTGCTTGGCCTTGCTTTCAAGGTTGCCAATCGTTACATTAAAACTCGTCATCAAGAAGAGGCAAAAAAATACTTCCCATTTGGTGGCAGTAACTAGCTTTTAACCATAAAGGCAGTTTGATCCGTTGCGGTTGAACTGCCTTTATTTATTTGACACACTAAAGTAATAGATATACAATGAAGGTTGTATTCTATGAAAAAGAAGGATAAATATATGCATATTGCTTCAGTGAATGTACGCTTTTACGAAACCGATATGATGGGTATTGCGCACCATAGTAACCATTTTAGATGGTTTGAACTGGCGCGTATTGAATTCCTTCGTAAAATCGGTGTAACCCTGTGGGATATGATGAATGAGGATATTGTATTTCCTATCATGAATGTATCCTGCAATTATAAAGAGCCAGCAAATTTCGATGATGAGCTTCACATCGAAACATACTTGGTTAAAATGACACGTGCTCAGATGGTTTTTCGCTATCGCATGTGCCGTGCCAGTGATGGTGCTCTCCTAGCTACGGGGGAGACTAAGAATGCATTTATGTCAAAATCAACAGGTAAAATTGTGCGATTAGACGACACTTTTTATCAGCCTATGTTAGCAGCTGTTGAGGAGATGCCTAATGAGTAATGTACAACAATTGCCTATCGGTGTATTTGACTCCGGTGTAGGTGGGCTATCTGTTTTAAAGGTCTTACAAGAACAATTTCCTAACGAAGACTTCATCTATATTGGGGATAATGCGAATAATCCTGTAGGAAATCGCAGCGATGATGAAATTACTTATTTAGCTTGTCATATTGCAGAGGCTCTTGAAAAACAGCCTGTAAAATTGATGGTTATTGCTTGTAATACGTTTACCGTTGTAGCCCTTGATGCGGTGCGCGAACGCGTATCTGTACCAGTTATTGGTGTGTCACAAGGTGTGAAAACAGCGATTAGTCAAAGTAAAAGTAAGACAATTGGTATCATGGCGACGGTAGCGACTGTGAATAGTCATATTCATAAACACGTAGCCCTTGAAGTTGATCATGAAGTACTTGTTTGGGAACAACCTTGTCCTGAATTGGCCGGCCTCATTGAGCAAGGTCATCTAGATGACTTCTTTGTACGTGATGCCTGTACTGAGTATTTAGAGCCCTTATTGTCTCGAGAAATTGAGGTCGTAGTTTTGGGCTGTACTCATTTCCCATTTGTACAACCTTTGCTAGAGGAGCTAACGTCAGGGCGGATTCAATTCATCGACCCTGCTTTTGAAACGAGTGAATTAGTTCGTCGTAGATTAGAGGGGAAAGATCTTTTTAATCCTCAAGAAACTGCAGGTACTGTGACCTTGTATTTTACAAAGGATATTGAGCTTGGTGATACGCTGAGTGCCTCTTTCCTTGATACAAGTCGTCGCAGCATTGAACATATTACATTATAAAGGAGATGCCCTATGTGGTTTTATAACATCCTAAGTGTAGTAATAGGTATTATTGTAGCTATTGCCGCTTTGTATTTACTATTCCGTTTGTTCGTATTGAAACAAGGTAATGAAAAGGTTATCTTGTTGCCAAAACGTGCGACAAACTTCCAAGTATCTGACCGTAATTTTGAGTCTATTACCTTATTCTGTGATATTCCATTTGTGAACAAAGGACGTCAACTTGGTACAATTATGGACTTATTCCCACGTCCATTGTTGCCAGAGGAACATTTTGATGCTGTGAAAGTAAATGCATGGGCTATGGACATTAATCGTCCTCGTCATGATGGCTATTTTGAAGCTATTATTATCAAACCTCGTAAAGGTGGTACTATTCGTGTATTCGTTACATTGACAGGTAAAAATGGCAATATTCGTGAAGATATTAAGGGATTCCCTTATATGGACATCGATATTTACTACCAAATCGTAGGCCGTACGGATTATCATATCGATAAACAACGTATTCGTTTGACTGCTGAAGAAGTTCAAGCTGCATTGGTTCAATAAGGAGGCATAACAATGGCAGAATTAGAGTTAGTTTGTGTGCCAACACGTATTCTTACAGATAATGATGATATCGTGGATGCTATCGTTGAATTTGGCGGTCATAATATTGGACCTGAAGATATCGTATGTGTAGCTGAATCTGTAGTAGCTATTACACAAGGTCGTTTTACACGTCCTGAAGAGCTAGATGTATGCTGGCAAGCTCGTTTGATCAATCGTTTTATCCATCCAGATGGTTCTATGGCATCCATTTACGGTATGCAATCCGCTATGAATTTGGATGGTAAATGGAAAGTATTGGGTGCCTTCATTCTAGGCGCTATTGCTAAGATTTTCCGCAAACCAGGTGTATTCTATGCAATTGCTCGTGCAGCATCTTTAACAGATGATGTAACTGGTACAATGCCTCCATTTGACAAGCACATCGTATTTGGTCCAAAGGATCCAGATAAAGTAGCTGAGAAAATCGTATCTCGCACAGGCTGTTATGGCGCTGTTGTAGCTGACGTTAATGATTTAAAACGTTCCGCGGTGTTAGGTACAAGCCGTGGTATTGACGGTAATAAAATTGCACAATTGTTGATTGATAATCCATTTGGTAATGATAGCCAAATGACTCCGATTGTTATCATTAAAAATTACGCATCTGTATCTGGTAAATAACAGAAGGCTGTACTCATCACATAGAGATGGGTACAGCCTTTTTATATATTGTGAAAGTTAATAGTGGTTATATGCTAGGTAAAATAGAGTTTTTTACTTAATTTAGCATTTCTAAGTATCCTCTATTAATTTTGATAAGGAGGTTGTATGTTACTAGGTTTAGACGTAGGTGGTACTTTCACAGATGCGGTCATCATCGATGATCATCGTGTAGTAGCATCTGCTAAAAGACGGACTACAAAAGATAATCTAATGCAAGGGATAGGTGAGGCATTAGATGCAGTTTTAGCAGGTTGTAATACATCAAATATTGAACAAGTTACTCTATCCACTACAGTTGTAACAAATACCATCGTAGAAGAGAAGGAACAAGTTGTAGATCTTTATGTAGTAACGGGTCCTGGGCGAAATGTGGATGATATTTTCCCTGTAAATCCTATCTATCTTCAAGGCTATACGGACCATAGAGGAATTGTTGTGGAACGTACGCCTACAAATGTAGTGCGAGATGTTGCTGAAATGGTTCAATCTCACAGTGGCACTGATTTGGCAGCTGTATCTGCTAAATTTGGGGTGCGTAATCCCCAAGAGGAACTATCTATAACAGAAGAATTGAAAGGTAAGTATAATACTATCTCTAATGGTAGTTTACTGAGTGGTTCATTAAATTTCCCTCGCCGTACCATTAGTGCGTATTTTAATACTGCTGTGACCCCAGTATTTACAGTATTTAAGAAAAATGTGGAAAGTGCTTTGAGTATGCGAAATATTAATGCACCACTTCATATTTTGAAAGCTGATGGAGGTTCTTTACCTATGGAGCATATGGTAAGTAGACCTGTAGAGACCGCTTTTACGGGCCCTGCAGCCACTGTACTTGGCTTATCTGCCCTTGGTGCCATTGGTGAAGAGCATACAGTTGCTCTAGATATTGGGGGCACTACAACGGATATTTCCCTTTGGAAGCAGGGCAGACCATTAATGACGAAAAATGGTGTATCCATCCGTGAGTACCCTAGTGCGGTACGCTCCTTTGCAGTAACCTCCGTCGGTATTGGCGGTGAATCTGTGGTTCGCATTGTAGATGGTGACGTTACAGTTGGACCTGAACGGGTGGGGCCATCGTTAGCCTTAGGCGGGGCGGAACCTACATTAGGGGATGCTCTTATCGTACTAGGTTATGCAAGCTATGGTGATACTACATTAGCTGAACAAGCTATGGAGGTATTGGCCAATAGATTAAATACTAGTGCTAAAGACGGTACGACTCAAATACAGCAACAATTAACGGGCACTATGACTGTTTTTGACATGGCTCGACTAGTAGTAGATAAGGCGTTGCAAATAATTCAACGAGGTATAGATGAGGTGGTAACGGCAGAAAATAAACGGCCTATCTATGTAGTAGCGGATATTGTGAATCCCGATGTATTTGTACCGGCTCAAATCGTCGTAGTAGGTGGTACAGCCCCTAGTCTAGGCCCAAGTATTGGCGAGTATTTGAATTTGCCTGTCACAATTCCAGAGAATGCGGCGGTGGCTAATGCTATCGGTGCAGCCTTAGCGTTATCGACTATCGAACTTACGGTTCACGTCGATACAAAACGGCGCTTGCTCGTTATTCCTGAGTTGGGAATCAAGCAACAAACATGTACCTTAAAGCGGGTGGAACAAGTTGTGGAACGAGCTAAAGAGGCCCTCAGTGAAGAAGCATTGCGTTTAGGCCTTGGTAAGGACCAGGATATAGAGGTCATTAGTATAGAAGATTTCCCTGTTGTTGAGGGCTGGCAATCAATGGAACGATTAATAACGGTAAAAGTACAACTAGCAGCGGGGGTGAAACAGTATGTGGAATAAAGGACTATCCTATCGTGAACGTCATGGACTTGGACATGTGGGTATGAATAAAGGTATTAATACAAATGTAGATGATACGTTACATACTGATACAAATGCATCAAAGCATAGTTTAGGTCTAGTGTTTTTCCCTGCCTTTGACTGGAAGATTTCTGAAACTCATCCAGAACGACAAGAGAGATTACTGTACACTCGGGATCAAATCGTAGAGGAAGGCTTATTAGATATACCTAATATTAAAGAATATAATCCTATCGTAGCCGATTGGGATACCATAGAGCGTGTCCATGTGGGGGCCCCAGATTTAGAATCTTGGGTAACAGAAGCACATCGTGTATCAGCGGGCGGTGCTATTGCAGCTGCTGATGCGGTTATGCGCGGTGAAGTAGATCGTGCCTTTGCCTTAGTAAGACCGCCAGGGCATCATGCGATGGCCATGGTTCATGGTATTCGTGGATTCTGTACCATAAACATTGAAGCTGTCATGATTCAGCATATGCGCCAAACCTATGGTATTAAACGGGTGGCTGTAGTAGATACAGATGTACATCATGGCGATGGCTCTCAAGATGTGTTCTATCATGATCCGGATACTCTATACATTAGTTTCCACCAAGATGGACGGACCCTATATCCTGGCACAGGCTTTATGGATGAATTTGGTGGGCCACAGGCCGTCGGTGGCAATATAGATATCCCATTGCCACCAGGAACTGGTGACGAAGGCTTAATGAAGGTTATGCGTGAACTTGTATTGCCTATTTTGGAAGAATTTAATCCAGATATTGTTATCAATTCTGCAGGACAAGATAATCACTTTAGTGATCCTTTGGCAAATATGCAGGTCACTGCAAAGGGCTATGCTGAACTTGTAGATTTACTACAAGCTGATATTGCCGTATTAGAAGGTGGCTATTCCGTACAAGAAGCATTGCCCTATGTAAATACAGGTATCATTTTATCCATGGCTGGTCTTGATTACAGTAAGGTTGTAGAACCCGCTTTTGATCCTGTTAAGTATAAGCAAAGTCAAAATGTAACCGCTTATATTGATGACCTTATCGCTAAGTGGAAGGTACAATGGGCTAACCGTCATAAGACGGCCGAAGAGGAACGTACCGGTGTAGGCGATATATGGTCGAACCGCTACAATGTGTACTATGATGAAACAGGCGTACAAGAGGAGCGTCTTGAAAAAGTGCGTATGTATGAAGATAAGGTGGGCTGGCATAGTGTACTTTCACGAGGCCAATATGGACCTTATGGGCCACAAAGTGTATATGCTATATTTATCCCTTGGCAAGCCGATGATGCAACTCGCCAAGATGCTATAACAGAGGCTAAACGGGCTAAAATAGAAGGTGGTGCTAGCCGCTATGTTGTGGTAGACCCACTTGGTGAAGGCCAGTATGAATTATGATTGTAATGGACGTTACAATCTGATTTATGATAATAAAAAATAGTTAAATTGTGATATAATAAGAAGAAATAACGCCCCTTTGTGTAAGGGGCGTTCTAATGTTTAGTTTTAGAATAGAGAGGTTCCCATGCGCAGTGATAATAGAACAGCAGGTCAATTGCGACCTATTAAAATAACACGGAATTTTACAGAGTATGCAGAAGGTTCTGTCCTCATTGAGTGCGGCAAGACTAAGGTTATCTGTACTGCTACTGTAGAGGATTTTGTACCGCGCTGGCTAAAAGGATCCGGTCAAGGATGGGTAACCGCTGAATACTCCTTATTGCCACGCTCTACGCAAACCCGTGTGAGCCGTGAGGCTGCAAAAGGGAAACAAACGGGTCGTACTGTAGAGATTCAACGTCTTATTGGCCGTGCATTGCGCACTGTTGTAGACCTTGAAGCGCTAGGTGAACGTTCTATTATAATCGACTGCGATGTTATTCAAGCCGATGGCGGCACACGTACAGCCTCTATTACAGGTGCTTTTGTGGCCCTCGTTGATGCGGTGGATTTCACCTTTGGCGGAGCTGGTAAATTCCCAATTACCGATTTCTGTGCGGCTATTTCCGTAGGTATTGGTCCTGAAGGCCCTATTACAGATCTTTGCTATGAAGAGGATAGTGCTGCTATCGTTGACATGAACGTGGTGCGCACAGGTTCTGGCAATATGGTTGAGGTACAAGGTACAGGCGAACACGGTACCTTTAACCGTGATGAACTCAATGCGTTACTTGATTTAGCAGAGGCTGCTACAGATGAACTTATGGCTAAACAACGTGAAGTACTTGGCACGACAGCAGATAAGGTAGGTAAAGTATATCCTACCGCTCCGGAGGTGTAAGATGGAACAAATCGTATTAGCTACAGGTAATAAAGGTAAAATTCGTGAATTTTCTGAGGCTTTCTCTCATTTATCTATTGACTGTGTACCGGTAAAAGATGTCATTTCTATTGAGGAACCAGAGGAAACTGGTACAACCTTTATGGAAAATGCTCTTTTAAAAGCTCACTATTATGCAAAGGCAACAAATCGTCCATGCCTTGCTGACGACTCTGGCATCACTGTAGATGCTCTTAATGGGGCACCAGGCGTGTATTCTGCTCGCTATGCCGGTCATCATGGTGATGATCAAGCTAATAATGAAAAGTTAATTCATGAACTACAAGGTAAAAGCGACCGTACAGGTCATTATGTGTGTGCCTTAGCACTTGTATATCCTGATGGCCGTGAAGTGACAGCGGAAGGCTATTGCGATGGCCTCGTACAAGACGAGCCAAAAGGGGACAATGGCTTTGGCTATGATCCATACTTCTATGTACCTGAATTTAAAAAGACTATGGCTGAACTTAGCATTGAAGAAAAGGAAACAATCAGTCATCGTGGTCGTGCATTGCGCGAATTAATTAGTAAACTTTAATATTTTTGAACTATATGATATAGTTCATATAAATATGTAATATAATAATAGTATCAGAGAATTTATAAAATGAAACGAATTGGTATTTTGAGTGATACCCATGGGTATCTAGAGGATATTGACCTCGTCTTGGAGGCTACAGCAGATCAAGAAATCGATATGTGGCTTCATGCTGGAGATTTCGGTGATGATGCGCGCTATATGCAGGAACATACGGATATTCCTGTGTATGCGGTGCGTGGTAATAATGATAGAGTACAACCTCTTGAGCCGCGAGAGCAGTTGATTCCGCTGGAGGATACCTATATTTACATGACTCATGGTCATGAGGTATCATATTATAATCGCATACAAAAACTGATTGAGTTAGGAACTGATATGGGAGCTCGACTTATTGTATCTGGCCATAGCCATCATCATGGTGAGGTTCGTGTCCGTGATGCGGTATTTGTGAATCCCGGCAGTATATCGTTAGCTCGTGATCGCTCCGGTGGTACCTTTGCTATCGTTACCTACGATAATGGTCAGTTTGATGTAGAGTTTGTGTATAAACAAGAAATTGTTTAGTTATATGGTGAAAGCTTATTCTGATACAGTTTGAAAAGCTTTCAGAAAAATAGTAAGTCTATGCATGGAAAGGGTTATGACATATCATGGATACACCAGTTAAAGCAAAGCCTAAAATGAAATTATATGGTTTTAATAATCTCACAAAGACATTGAGTTTTAATATTTATGATATTTGTTATACTCGTACGGAAGAAGAGAAAAAGCAATACATTCAGTACATTGATGAAGTATACAATGCAGATCGTTTAACAGCTATTTTAACGGAAGTGAGCCGCATTATCGGTGCTAATATCCTTAACGTAGCGAAACAAGACTATGATCCACAAGGTGCGTCTGTTACGATTTTGATTTCTGAAGAGGAAATTGAAAAAGAAGATGTAGTTATGCATCTTGATAAATCTCACCTTACTGTACATACTTACCCTGAAAGCCATCCTCACAAAGGGATTAGCACGTTCCGTGCAGATATTGAAGTATCTACATGTGGTCAAATCTCTCCACTTAAAGCACTTAACTATTTGATTCAAAGCTTTGACTCCGATATTCTTACATTGGACTACCATGTACGTGGCTTTACGCGCGACGTATCTGGTAAGAAAATCTATATCGATCATCGCATCAATTCCATCCAAAATTACATCAATGCAAAAACTCGTAACATGTACAACATGATTGATGTAAACGTGTACCAAGAAAATATTTTCCATACCAAAATGATGCTAAAAGAGTTTGATTTAGATAATTACCTATTTGGTATTACTGAAGCTGAATTGAGCGAACGAGAAATCAAACAAATTAAACATCAATTAAAACAAGAAATGATGGAAATTTTCTATGGTCGTAACCTGCCATCCGTAAAAGCATAAATAAAAATGTATATTTTGTATGCTCGTTGTCCTATTAGATAATGCGTATACAGTGCCAAAGTAGATAAGCCGTATACGGTTTATCTACTTTTGTTTAGTTATCATTTTTATTACTAGTATAAATTAATAGAATTTAATTCTAAAATATTCGGAAAACTATATCGAAAAAACTTGAATTGTTATATATCATTTTGTATAATACAATTAGTTAAAGGTATTAATTACCGACTCAAAAGAGTCCGAGTTTATCCACAAAGGAGAATTATTATGGACGTACGTGAATTAGCTGTACAAAAAAAACGTGAATTAAAAGGTTTCCTTACTGTAGGGACTAAATATGAATTAAAAGACGCTCATGATTTATCTGTAGCTTACACACCAGGTGTAGCAGAACCATGCTTGCGTATTAAAGATAATGAAGCAGAATCCTTCGAATTAACTTGCCGTTCCAACATGGTTGCCGTTGTATCTGATGGTACTCGTGTACTTGGTCTTGGCGATATTGGCGCTGCAGCAGCTTTGCCTGTAATGGAAGGTAAATCCTTATTGTTCAAGAAATTCGGCGATGTAGACTGCATTCCATTGGTTGTAGATACAAAAGATGCCGATACATTGATCAACACTGTAAAATTATTGCAAAAAAACTTTGCTGGCATTAACTTGGAAGATATTTCTTCTCCTAAATGCTATGAAATCGAAAACCGTTTGAAAGAAGAATTGGAAATCCCTGTATTCCATGATGATCAACATGGTACTGCAATCGCATGTTTGGCTGGTGTAAAAGGCGCTCTTCGTTTAGTTAAAAAAGACTTAGCAACAGCTAAAATCATTGTAAACGGTGCTGGTGCTGCTGGTGCAAACATTGCTCGTTTGTTATACCTTGCAGGCGCTCGTGATATTACATTGCTAGTATCCTCTGGTGTATTGCACAAAGATTACAAACGTCTTGATTCCTTGCAATCTGAATTGATCGATTTGCTTAAACTTGAAGAAAAACATGGCAACTTGGCTGAAAATGCTAAAGGTGCTGATATTCTTCTTGGCGTATCCGCAGCAGGTGCTTTTACAAAAGAAATTTTGGAAAACTTGGCTGACGACGCTATCGTATTCGCAATGGCTAACCCTAACCCAGAAGCAACATATGCTGACATGAAAGCAGCTGGCATTCGCATCGCTGGTACGGGCCGTTCCGATGCTCCTAACCAAATCAACAACGTAGCAGTATTCCCTGGTATCTTCCGTGGTGCTATCGATGTTCGTGCATCTAAAATCACTGATGAAATGAAATTGGCTGCTGCTGATGCATTGGCTCATTTGATTCCAGATAGCGAATTAAACGAAGAAAATATTATGCCATCCGTATTCGATCCTCGTGTAGCTCCAGCTGTTGCTAAAGCAGTTGCTGAAGTTGCTGTAAAACAAGGTATCGCTAAAAACCCTAAAGCGGTTGAAGACGGTAGCTACGAAGGTTAATCTAAAAGGACATGCACCTCGAAAGAGGTGCATGTTTTTGTATATGAGCTAATAGAATTTAAAAAATTAATGAAGTTGTAAAAAAGTACTTGTCACTATTTTGTATCAATGATATAATAATTTTCGTTGCAGAGCGATACTCAACAGAGTAAAAACTCAGCAAGAGTAGTGGTTGACATCAACTACCAGGTTTGCTATAATAGCAAAGTAATGAATGACGGGGCATAGCGCAGTTTGGTAGCGCACCTGGCTTGGGACCAGGGGGTCGCAGGTTCGAATCCTGCTGCTCCGACCATTTTTTTATTTGCGGGTGTAGCTCAATGGTAGAGCCCCAGCCTTCCAAGCTGGTCGCGAGGGTTCGATTCCCTTCACCCGCTCCATTTTTTTTTGCCTTTTTTAGGGTAAACTAAAATAGAGCATAGTTGACGATACATAGTACATAATTTATACTATAATAGATAATTACATATATAGGTAATCCACATGGTTCAGTAGCTCAGTTGGATAGAGCAACGGCCTTCTAAGCCGTGGGTCGGGGGTTCGAATCCCTCCTGGATCACCAAAGAAATTAAGCGAAGTCTCAACATGGCTTCGCTTTTGTTTTTATTACTATAAATATATTGCTAATTAATGTGCTTGACCATATAATAAAGATAAAGAATAGGAGGAGGCGGTACATAGATGGCTACAAAAAGTTTTTTAAAGAATGTAACTATTAAGAAGAAAAAAGATTGTAGTAAGCTTTTACATGCGTTAGAGAGTGCGCAAAAGCAAAAAAGTGTTCCTGTTGAATTTTCTAGATCTTATTCCTTGGCTACAAAAGACGAAATCGACAAGATTTTCATATGATAGGATTTAAAGTTGTTAATCTGGATTTGCTTTTACAAGTTAAATCTGAGGAGCAAATTAGAACAATATTAAACGACTTTGAGAGTCCTCTCAATCCTGATATAGAAAGTTTTTTAAAATATAAAGCTGTTGAATTTTCGAAATCAGCAATCGCAAAAACCTATCTAGTAATGGCTTCTTATCAAGGTGCAAACAAGATTGCTGGATATTTTTCAGTATCGGGTAGTAAATCTTTTGTTGTAAAAACAAAGGGAAATGAAATTAGTAAGAGTATGAAAAGAAGGTTTAATAAGTTTGGTACTTATGATGCTGTTTTGAAACAGTACCATATCGCGGCGCCGCTTATAGGCCAACTTGGGAAAAATTATAAATATGAAGAGCTTATTACTGGTGATGAATTATTAACCATGGCTGTAGACATGTTACGACATGTTCAATCTTTAGTTGGTGGTAAATTTATTTATTTAGAATGTGAAAATAATGAGAAGTTGATAGAGTTCTATATTAGGAACGGATTTAAAGTATTTGGTGAACGTAGCTTGGATTCAGATGAACAAGATTTTGCGGGACATATGCTAATTCAACTCTTAAAATATTTATGATTAGCATTAAAATTTATACTTAAAAAGGTGAATGGAGATTCCATTCACCTTTTTTGTTGTAACGATAGTGTCTCTTATATACTTCAATTAGACATATTAGAAGATATATTAATTTATAGGAACTCTAAATTCTCTCAATAGAGTTAATTTCTAGTTATTTCTTTCGTATTTACCTTTAACCAATATGCTAGTTCTGTATTTGTTATATTTCCAGCGGCAACATTAATAATCAGATTTTCAACGTCTTGTTGTGAAGCAGTAATATCAAAACCATTGATAATAAGATACACATACATACTATGAAGTGCAGTTCGTTTGTTCCCATCTATAAAAGGATGATTATTGGCGATACCATAGCATAATTGTGCTGCTTTATTATAGAGTGATGGATATAAGTCGTTTCCCATAAAGGTTTGAAATGGGGTATTTACAGCTGACGCTAAAAGATTTTCGTTTCTAATTACGCTTTAATACTTGTTGTGAGATGTCTTGTATCCTCTTTTTTTAATCTTTGTTACTATCACTGGTAATGATGGAGGATTCATGGTTTATTTGGTGGTCGGCAATTCTCTGATCTTTTGGCATCATAGATTAAACTCCTTTGCTGTATTTTGACTTTTGTATTTCTTATATATTTGACTTTTATATCTATTATATAGGGAACAAATCAATATAAACAATCTGATTTATAATAAATAACCTAAAAGTTTAAAGTTAATTATCTCCTGAAAATTCAGTATTTATCTATATTCTTGGGGTATAAATCAAATTAGTTAAATAAAAAGTCAAAAAAAGTCAAAAATTTTATCTTTGACCTATTGACTTTTTGACTTAGTCAGATTATTATAATGTCATAAGGTTGAAGAAACCTAGAAATAAAGCAAGAAATTAAATAGATTTAAAAGGTCAAATAGATATACTTGTAGTAAAAAAGTGAGGTAATTTATATGAACAACAACTTTAATAACTTTGGTAGCGATTTCGGTAGCATGAATGATTTGTTCAATCAATTGATGGGTAACATGGGTGGTTATTCCACAGAAAACCGTCGTTATAAAATTAATGGTCGTGAAGTGACTCCAGAAGAGTTTGCTTTCTATCGTCAAACTGGTCGTTTACCTTCTAATGAAGAAATGCAAGCTGCTCAAGCTGCGCAACAAGGTAAAATGAAACAAGATGGTATCCTTGCTAAGTTAGGTACTAACTTAACGCAACAAGCTCGTGATGGTAAACTAGATCCTGTTATTGGTCGTAATAAAGAAATCCAAGAAACAGCAGAAATCCTTGCACGTCGTACTAAAAACAATCCTGTACTCGTAGGTGATGCTGGTGTTGGTAAAACAGCTGTCGTAGAAGGCTTGGCACAAGCAATCGTTAATGGCGATGTTCCTGCAGCTATTAAAAATAAAGAAATCATTTCCATCGATATTTCCGGTTTGGAAGCTGGTACTCAATATCGTGGCTCCTTCGAAGAAAATATCCAAAACCTTATCAAAGAGGTTAAGGCTGCTGGTAATATTATCTTGTTCTTCGATGAAATCCACCAAATCTTGGGCGCTGGTTCCACAGGTGATGGTCAAGGTTCTAAAGGCTTAGCAGATATCTTGAAACCTGCTTTGTCCCGTGGTGAAATGACTGTTATCGGTGCTACAACACAAGATGAATACCGTAACACAATCATGAAAAACGCAGCTCTTGCTCGTCGTTTCAATGAAGTTAAGGTAAATGCACCATCTCCAGAAGATACTTTCAAAATTTTACAAGGCATTCGCCCATTGTACGAAGCGCATCATAACATTGAATTGCCAGATGCAGTGTTGAAAGCAGCTGTAGATTATTCCGTACAATACATCCCTCAACGTAGCTTGCCAGACAAAGCAATCGACTTGATCGACGTAACTGCAGCTCACTTGGCTTCCCAACATCCTGTAACTGATATCAAAACATTAGAAGCAGATATTGCAGAAGCTAAGGCAAAACAAGAAGAGTTTGCTCAAAAAGAAGATTACGAATCCGCTATTAATGAAAAAATGCGTATTCAAAAATTACAAGAAGAAATCGACAAACACACTGATAACCAAAAGGTTGTGGCTCAAGTTAACGATGTAGCTGAAGCTGTTGAAAGAATGACAGGTATCCCTGTATCTCAAATGGGTGCATCCGATATCGAACGCTTGAAAGACATGAAATCTCGTTTACAAGCTCACGTAATCGGTCAAGATAAAGCTGTAGAAGCTGTATCTAAAGCTATTCGTCGTAACCGTGCAGGCTTTGACGAAGGTAACCGTCCAATCGGTAGCTTCTTATTCGTAGGTCCTACTGGTGTTGGTAAAACAGAATTGGCTAAACAATTAGCACTCGATATGTTCGGCAACAAAGATGCTATCATCCGCTTGGATATGTCCGAATACAGTGATCGCACAGCCGTTTCTAAATTGATTGGTGCTACAGCTGGTTATGTTGGTTACGAAGATAACTCCAACACATTGACTGAACGCGTTCGTCGTAATCCTTACTCCATCGTATTGTTCGACGAAATCGAAAAAGCAGACCCTCAAGTTATTACATTGCTTCTTCAAGTATTGGATGATGGTCGCTTAACAGATGGTCAAGGTAACACTGTAAACTTCAAAAACACTGTTATCATTGCTACATCTAACGCAGGTTTTGGTTATGGTCAAGATAATGACGATGAAAACAAAGTTGATGTAATGGAACGTATCGCTCCATTCTTCCGTCCAGAATTCTTGAACCGTTTCAATGCTGTTATCGAATTCAACCAATTGAAAAAAGAAGACTTGAAGAAAATCGTAGATTTGATGCTTGATCAAGTAAATAAAACCTTAGCTAAAAAAGAAATCACTCTTGATGTAACTGAAGCAGCTAAAGAATTATTAATGGAACAAGGTTATGATAAAACTATGGGCGCTCGTCCATTACGTCGTGTTATCGAATCTGAAATCCGCGATAATGTAACTGATTTCTATTTGGATCATATTGATGCTAAACACTTGCTTGCTGATGTTGTAGATGGTCACATTGTTATCAGCGATAAAGACGTTGATGCTAATAAGACTCAAGATCAAGCACAAGCACAAGATACAGATGCAAATGATGCAGAAAATAAAGACAACTAATTTGCATTGACAAATCTGAATAAAGTAGTAATATAAAAGCATAATTATATAGTGAGTATGCAAGGGAGCCTATTATATAGGCTGAGAAAGGGCTGCGAGCACCTGACCTTTATTACCTGATCGGGATCATGCCCGCGTAGGAAGCACGCTAATACTTAATACGGGTATCGATCATAGTATCGATACCCGTTTTTGCATACCTAGCTATATATGTATTTACACGTATCTTTAGACGTAAGTTAATTGAAACGTCACCCGTCATGATTGGCACTGTTCCTATTTATGATAGTGTCATTAGGGGAGTTCTGTCGCCCAGGTTGCTTAGCGGATGCTACTGATGTCTGTCAAATTGAAGAGCTAGTGAGATTGGGTGAATTAGCAAAACGAGCGAAACAATATGGTGTGCAAGCTATGATTGAAGGGCCTGGTCATGTACCTCTTAATCAAATTCAAACTAATATGAAAAATCGTAATAATAAAATTGTAAAATTTATTGTATGATGCTTTTTATATTTTGGTGATGAGTCACATTTTATGGTTAATAAATATAGAAATATACTACTTTAGCTTTGTATTATTATTTACTTAATATACAAAAAAGACGTTTTATGTAATATAAAGCGTCTTTTTTTTTACGCATAGATTTAAGTAAAATGCAGTTAAATTCTCTTAAATATAAAAAGTATATCGTATTGGTTGATAAAGATTAATAAAAGATAAAGTTTAAAAATAAGATGAACTAGTAAATGAGAATATAAATCGAAAATAAAATAAAGGAGAAGGGTTGTTTGTGGTTATATTGAATTAAAATACAAGTTTACTTGTGTAAAAACACGTCGAGAATAATAAAATATTAATAAAATATTGATTTTGTAGGGAATTAAAACCTCTCGATGGGCGCATAAAAATTTTTATAATCGTAAAAAATAGTTGAGAATAAAAGAACTAACATGATAAAATTATGAAGTCGACTTTATGGGTGAGATAATTATATCGAAGAAATTGTCATAAAGATGAAAGTATAAAATACTGAAAAAATCATGTGTTTGAGAGTGTTAGTTATTAAAGGAGAACATGATGAATAAGATCTTTAAGGTTGTTTGGTCTAAAAGTAAACAATGCTATGTAGTCGTATCGGAAATTGCCAAAAATACAACAGGGAAAAAGAAAATTATTGTAGCGAGTATTTTGGCTACTTTAGCGATGCAAACAGTTAGCATTACAAATGTACAAGCTATAAATGAAAACGGTACGGGCTCACAAGCGTCAGTAGCGATTGGCTATGATAGCAAAGCATGGGGTACTACCGTTGGTGGCGTGGTTAACCCATCTGTTGCAGTAGGTACTGGATCGTATGCAGAAGGAAATTCGGCACTTGCACTAGGTACTAGAGCTTGGGCTAAGGGTTCATATAATGTGTCAGTAGGGCGTGAAGCAAAATCAAGTCAGGACTATGGAATTGCGATTGGTTATCAAGCTGATGTCTCGGCAATTCATGGAATGGCATTAGGCGAACGAGCAGCTGCCTCAGGTCAAATAGCTGTAGCTGTTGGCGCTAATGCTAAAGCTACAGGGGCTAACTCCTATGCAGGAGGTTTTAACTCTGCATCTAGTGGGACTAGTTCTGTGGCATTAGGCGAGTCCGCTACATCTAGTGGAGATACTTCTGTAGCGATAGGTAAGAATACTGTTGCAAGTGGTGGTGATGCGGTGTCTATAGGTTCATCATCGCAAGCCACTGGTGGAGATTCCATTGCATTAGGTAAAAGTGCAAAAGCGAAAAATGGTGATACAATTGCCATTGGGCAAGACGCAGAAGCTAGTTTACTTAATGCTGTAGCATTAGGTAAAACAAGTAAGGCTACAGGGGCATCTGCAACAGCATTAGGTCCACAAAGTACAGCTTCAGCTACATTTGCTACTGCTATTGGTATGAGCTCCGTTGCGAGCCAAGAGTATGCAATAGCAATTGGTGGCGGTTCAGAAGCTACTGTAGCAAGAGGTGTCGCATTAGGTACATATTCTAAAGCAGATACAGCTTCGGGTGTATCTGGATATGATGCTAATGCAAATCGTACAAATAAATATGCTGGGTTAACTGGAAATACGTTGACAAGTACTTGGGGTGCTGTTTCCATTGGCGATGGTACTAATACACGTCAAATGACAGGTCTTGCAGCTGGTACAAAGGATACAGATGCTGTTAACGTAGCTCAACTTAAGAGTGTTAATTTAGCTTTTACTGGTGATAACAGTTCCAGTGGTGATGTTAATTTAGCAAATAGTAAGCTAGCTGTTACAGGTGATACAACATATGTAACAACAACTGCAGCGAACCAAGGTGTAACTGTTAAGGGCGTTAAAAAAGATATTACTGTTTCAAATGGTACTGCAACTGCTAGTGTTGGTATGGCCGATGCTAAAAATGTAGCAGAAGCCATTAATCAAGCCAATGCGGATCAAAAAATTACTTATAAAGCTAATGGCAGTACAGCTAATAGTGTTAAATTATCCGATGGACTTAATTTTACTAATGGCACATCCACAGTAGCTACAGTAGGGACCAATGGACAGGTTACTTATGATTTAAATGCAGCTACTAAAAAATCTATTACTGATTCTGAAACAGCTGTAAAACGTACTATTTCATTAGGTGCGGATAGTGGTACGCGTTCTAGTCAATCATTAAACAATAGTAATGTAGATTTTAATGTTAAGGGAGCTAGTGGCTCTTATATTACTACCTCTATGACTGGTAATACGGTTACTATTAATACTACAAAAGGTACAATTCAAAGTGATGCTTCAGGAACGGCGTCTCTATCTGGTGCTGATGGGTTGGCAACGGCTCAAAATGTAGCAACTGCTATTAATAAAGCTAAAGAAGGTTCTGCATGGAATTTAGCGGTTAATACCGGAGCAGCTCAAAAGGTTGCTGGTGGTGCTAAGGTTACTTTGCAAAATGGTAACAATATTGCATTGACACAAACTGGTACAACGATCACTGTTGGGACAACTAGTCAGCTTACAGCTGATGCTGTAACAGTAGGTTCTGGTACGAATCAGATCGTTTTGAATGGTACAACTGGTGAGGTTTCTGGTAAAAGTATCAAAACTGGAAATAGTACTTTGAATACTAATGGATTAACAATTTCAGGTGGTCCATCTGTAACATCTACAGGTATTAATGCTGGAAATAAAGTTATTTCTGGCGTAAGCCAAGCTGTAGCTGGTAATGATGCGGTTAATAAAAGCCAAATGGATGCAGCGGTTAAGGCTGTCGCTGATTCTACTAGTGAATTAGGTAAAAATACTATTACATTAGCAGCTCAATCTGGTTCTACTACAGGTCAAGCTTTAAACTCAGCTAGTGGTATCAAGTTTAATATTAATGGTGAAAGTGGTAGTGATGCTTTAATTAGTACATCTGCTAGTGGCGCTAATGTATCTGTAGCGTCTACACAAAAACTAAAAGATGCTGTGGCACAAGCAGCAAATGCGGCTAATAAAGATTTATCTAATTTATCTACAGCTGGTGATACTCATATTAAAGACCTTGCTAAAACGGCATCTACATGGAATGTATCTACCAATGGTAGCAATAATACTGCTGTAGCAGGTGGAGAAACTGTAAACTTCATTAATGGCGATAATGTAGCTGTTACGAATACGGGTCGCAACATTACGATTGGTACTGCGAAAAACGTATCCTTCGATAAAGTAACACTTGGTGGTATTACTATCGATAAAACAAATGGTATTAATGCGGGCGGTAAAGAAATTAAAGGAATTGCCGACGGTACAGGTGCCGATTCTGCTGTAAGTAAAGGTCAAATGGAGACGGCTATTGCTAATGCACAAACAGCAGCAAGCTCTACGGAAAAAGTAGTGGCTAAAACATTGACTGGCGATAACAACTTAGCAACGGTAACAGGCCAAACTGGTACCGCTAAGAATGAAACCTATGAAGTAGCCGTATCTGAAAATGCTGTGAAAGCCGTGGCGGTCAATGCTGCCCAAGATGCAGTTAAGGTGGCTGGAACTGGTTTAGCAACAGTATCTGATGCTACTACAGGCGGTGTAAAAACATATACAGTCAATGTAGAAGAAGGCAAGCTAGTTCTTGATGATGCCACTGGTAACGTAGGTGCTGCAGGATCTACACAAGGTACTATAGCCGGTAAAGATGGCGTAGCCACAACACAAAATGTAGCGAAAGCGATTAATGAAGCTGTTACAAAAGCAAATACTAATAATGCACAAGCATTAGCTGATGCAGAACACAAATTTGATGGTGATACAGGCACAACCTCTGTTCGTAAACATGGTGAAGTATTATCTATTAAAGGTGGAGTAACAACACCAGCTGACTTAACAACTGGTAATATTGGCGTTGTATCCGATGGTGCTGGTAGATTAAATGTTAGATTGGCAAAAGCGTTAACAGGTTTAACATCTGCTACTTACACTGACGGTGCGGGCAATACACAAACCGTAACAGGGACATCCTCTACCATTACCGATGGTGCAGGTAAAACAACGTCCATGACAAAAGATGGATTATCCACCACAGATGGCAAGAATACTACAACGGTAGCATCTACTGGCGTTACTGCTACAGATGGTACACATACTGTTAAGGTAGAAGGCTCTGGTATTGATGCAGGCAACACTG
>URQX01000013.1 GCA_900550175.1 uncultured Veillonella sp. | reverse complement strand
TCCTTTCTGAACTAGTCTAACCTTTATTTTACTACAAATGAAAGCATGAAAAAAGTGCAATCCTATAAGGATTGCACTCGTTCTGCAATAGCTGTACCCGTTGGTGTTACCGCAAGGCCGCCATCACTTGTTTCACGCAATGCTGCTGGCATAGCGCGACCGATATTATTCATTGCTTCAATAACTTCATCTGGTGGAATTTGACTTTCAATATTCATCAAAGCCAATTCAGATGCAGTAATGGCATGAACTGCATAGAAACCATTACGTTTAACGCACGGTACCTCTACAAGCCCTGCTACTGGATCACAGGCAAGACCCAATAAGTTTTTCATACATAATGCGATAGCATGGCCTACTTGACGAGGCGTACCACCCATCATTTCTACAATGGCACCGGCGGCCATACAAGCGGCCGTACCAATTTCTGCTTGGCAACCACCAACGGCTCCAGCAACGCAAGCGCGATTCGCCACAACATTGCCAATACCAGAAGCAGCCAAGAAACCTTTTACTACTGTTTCTCTATCTAACTTGTAATGGTCTGCTACAGCTTTCACCGCACCAGGCATAACACCACAAGAT
This sequence comes from uncultured Veillonella sp., assembly GCA_900550175.1. Classification (GTDB taxonomy): domain Bacteria; phylum Bacillota; class Negativicutes; order Veillonellales; family Veillonellaceae; genus Veillonella. The sequence goes on along the minus strand of URQX01000013.1, from coordinate 24,453 downwards.
CCAGCCGTAGGGCACGCAACAATGCGGAACATCTTTGCATTTGCTTCATTAACAGCAATAGCATAGGTCATAGCTTTGTACGCAATATCACTCATAAATCTTGGTGTTTGTCCATTAAGCTGTGCCGCCTGGCCACCGGACATACCAGACGCTGTTTTTTCAGCATAGTCTATACCATCTTGAATAGAACCTTCAAAGATATCTAAACGATGCTCTATTTCACGAATAACCGCTTCTTCACTGCGGTCATAATTCTCTAATTCATAACGCAGCACTACTTCGCCAAAGGAAATGTTATTTTCCTCAGCTAAGCGAATAATATCTGCAATTGTATCGTATGCATAACTCATCATTCGCCCTCCTATAACGCTTCAAAGGTCATCACATCTTGAATGCCTGGACACTCGCGCATAAACTGAACGGTAATAGGATTTACTACTGTATCTGTAGTAATGACCATCACTGCATCCTTGTGCTTACCCTTTCGAAACACGCGCATGGTAGCGATATTAATATCGGACTCACTCAATGCTTGGCTCACCAAAGAGATGGCGCCAGGTCTATCTTCATGGAATACAACAAGAGTAAACTCATCGCCAGTAATAGACATATCATTGCCATCTACTTCGGTAATCATAATTTGACCGCCACCAAGAGATCGACCAATCACCGTCATATGACGATTATGTTCATCGTACATATCAAAACGAACTACATTAGGATGACCTACATCGAGAGGAGATTCGATAAAGTTGTATTCCATCCCCTCTTTTTCAGCTAATTCATGAGCAACACGAATATTCGTATCATCTTCTTTGAAACCCAATAAACCACCAATTAAAGCACGATCTGTACCATGACCTTTATAAGTCTTCGCAAAAGAACCATATAAAGTTAAATCTACCTTTTTAGGTGTGTTACGGAAAATACACCGTGCCATCTTACCTAGCCGCGCAGCACCCGCTGTATGCGAACTAGACGGACCGATCATAACAGGCCCTATAATATCAAAAATACTATGCATACACGCCTCTATATACACATCAACAATGTGAAAAAATCTTACTTTACCTATAGTATAACAATCAATATTTAAACATGTCTATATGCACATTAGGGGCATCTTTGTGCGTCTATGAGGGACTACTATTTATGTAAAAAACGCACCTAAGGATAACCCTAGGTGCGTTATTTATAACAACAGTCCTAAATCATAAAAGAGAGGGGAAGTAGGACTGTAGTTAATAAGTTAATGGATCCTATTAGCCCAAGATAGCTTTCATGTCAGCTTCTGGAGTTGTAATTGGATGTAATTGGAATTTTTCTACCAAAATGTTCAATACATTGCTGGAGAAGAATTTAGGCAAGGAAGGTCCGATGTAGATGTTGCGGATACCCAATGCCAACAATGTTAACAAGATACATACTGCTTTTTGTTCGTACCAGGACAATACCAATGTTAATGGCAAGTCGTTTACGTCACATTCAAATGCACCAGCCAAAGCTACTGCTACTTGAATAGCGGAGTAAGCATCGTTACATTGACCCATATCAAGGATACGAGGGATACCACCGATTTCACCGATGTTAAGGTCGTTGAAGCGGAATTTACCACAAGCCAATGTCAATACTACAGTATCATCTGGAGTTTGTTTTACGAATTCTGTGTAGTAGTTACGGCCTACTTTAGCACCGTCACAACCACCAACTAAGAAGAAGTGTTTGATTGCGCCAGCTTTTACAGCGTCGATTACTTTATCAGCAATACCCAATACTGTACCATGACCGAAACCAGTAGTTACTTCGTGACCACCGTTGATGCCAGTGAATTCTTGAGCTTCTTTGTAGCCGCCCAATTCGATTGCGCGTTCAATAACAGCGGAGAAGTCTTTAGTGCCATCAGCTTTTTCTTCTACGTGTGCACAGCCGTCGAAACCTACCATATCTGTAGTGAAGATATTAGCTCTGTAGTTTTCTTTTGGTGGCATAATGCAGTTTGTAGTGAACAAGAATGCGCCAGGAACGTCAACGAATTCTTTTTGTTGGTTTTGCCATGCAGTACCGAAGTTACCTTTCAATTGAGGATGTTTTTTCAATTCAGGGTAAGCGTGGCAAGGTAACATTTCACCATGAGTATAGATGTTTACGCCTTTACCATCAGTTTGTTCCAACAATTGGTTCAAGTCATGAAGGTCATGACCAGTTACAACGATGAAAGGACCTGGTTCTACAGTCAAAGGTACTGTAGTTGGTACTGGAGTACCATATGTTTCAGTGTTAGCTTTATCAAGAATAGCCATACATTTCAAGTTGATTTGGCCGAATTCCATCAACAAGTTCAACCATTCTTCAGCGCTATGGTCTTTAGCGAATTCTACCATGCCTTTGATGAACCAAGCATCAACTTCTGGATCATGGAAACCAAGACGTGCAGCATGCCATGCATAAGCAGCCATACCACGCATACCTAACAATAATGTGGAACGAAGGGATACGATATCTTCTTCACCTTTCCACAATTGTTCCCAATCGAAGTTTTGAGCTGCGCTATCGATTTTTGCATGATAAGCGTTTACTTCGTCGATGAATTCTTGAACGCGGTCTTCAGAGAAGTTTACGTTTGTTACACACATGAACAAACCACGCATTAAACAGTCAACGCCTTCTTTAGTTTGGCCTTTTACGTCTAAAGCGCGTGCTAAACCAACTAAAGCAGCAGTTAATTCGTCTTGTAAGTTAGCAACTGGTGCAGTTTTACCACATACACCTTGTACAGTACAGCCGCCTGGTGCTGCAGATTGTTCGCATTGATAACAGAACATGCTCATTTAAAAATCCTCCTTTGCGAGACTTCCTCGCATTCAAGCTAGATAATATAAAACCTATACATTACACTGATGAATTATCAGGTGTCTGATTGATTACATTTGAAAGTATAACGTAAAGGTGATACAATTTCTGTAGCTTGGGCAACAAATAAAAAAACTTTTCAAAAATTTTTACCTGACTCCCCTTGTGGAACAGGTAGGTCATTTGACCTTATACTATTATTATACAATAATCATTTAAATTTACTATAGACTTCGTCACACCGGAGGTGCTCATGAAGCAAATACTTTCAAACGATATTATCAACCAATATCTGCCTACTCTTATACACTGTCCTCTATTCAATAAATTAGGTGAGCCTGAATTTAAAGGCTATTTACATAATGCAAAGGTTATTGTTCATAGCTATAAGAAAAATGACTTCATCGCCCTCTCTGGGGATCCTATGGAAGGCATCGGTGTTATTCTCGAAGGTAGCGCTTTACTGACTCGAGAAAATGTAATGGGCCAACGCGTTATTATGGCGAATCTTGAACAATCTGATATTTTTGGTGAAGCATTACTATTTAGTAAGCAACCTCTATGGCCTGCTACTATTAAGGCTACGAAGGCTACAAAAATTATGTTCATTCCGCTCGAAACATTTATTGATACATTGCCAGATTGCCAACAATGCCAAACTAAAATCTTATCTAACCTATTAGAGGACTTATCTGAAAAGGCCATCCTTCTAACAAGAAAGGTTCATTACCTAACACTAAAAGGGATGCGCGAAAAGATTTTCGCCTATTTAACAGATATTTATAAGCGCCAACAATCTACAACAATTCATCTACCGCATAACCGCGAGCAAATGGCAGAGGTACTAAACGTATCTCGTACAGCACTTAGTCGTGAGCTAGGTCGACTTCGCGATGAAGGCATTATAGATATTACAGGGCGCACTGTAACATTAAAAGATATTGAAGGAATTGAAGAATTTGGTTTTAATAGTTTCTAATATATAATCAAACAAAAAGGTCTCCCTAAATAATCTAGGGAGACCTTTTATAGTTTAATTGTTTTCTTTGGTCATTAGAACCAGTGAGATAAATCGAATTCTTCACCAATAGTTGCTTTCACATGAGCACGACCTAAGTAAAGGCCAAGCAATGTTAGGCTAATTTTAGACATCGGTGTATGATCAAATACATCCGCCAAATCTAACAGAACTGGAGAGATATCATCCATAATATCGCGTGCCTCTTGACCTCTGAAAGCAGTCGGTTTACTCTTCATAAGTGCAATGAGATCACGTTGAACCATGGAATCAGAAATGCGAGTTTGTCTAAAGAAACGTGGTGCTAAGGATTCGTCAACTAACGCCAATTTATAAAGATTAGAATTCAAGCTACGTACCACATAGCGTGGATCTACGCCATGACCATCAGTAGCACGGAAGAGTTCCTCCTTGGAGAAGCCACGATAGTTGAACACAAATGGATAAGAATTAGATAATACTTGAGCTAATGTAATTGGCTCACGCTCCTCTTGTGTACAGCGTAAGTAGTCTAGTTGACGGTAGAAAGAATTGTTTTGAGGCAAATCAGAAATAAATGGCTCAATATATTTCTCTACATAATGTTGGAAGTGAATCAATCCATAGTTATTAGAATTTCTAGAGTATTGTAATAATAGGGTCAATGCCATGACTTGGAAATGACCTAACGTTAAATGTGGCAATACACGTAACGCATCAAAGGCTACAAGGTACGGCGTACTAGACTTAGGCGATTGTACTACATCCAGGAATGCACCTAAAGCAGCGGATTTCATCCACTCTGTATTCGTAGCAGCATACGCCTTTTGCATACTCATTAATGCTTCTTGAATAACAATATTATCAAGAAGTGCGTTGACTTCAGCTAACTTTGTAATATTAAGAGCGGTTAATGCATCTCTTGTAATGGATTCCACATAATGTTGTGTATCACCATGTAAAACACCAAAAGCATGAACAAATGGTGCAATCGCCAACTCAACACATTTATCTTCATGTGCCGCTTTAGCCCATTGCCCTGTAGGCACCTCTTCTTCAACCATACTAGCTGCCGCCAATTGTGCTTCTATTTCAGAAGCATCGAATAGGCGCGTTTCATCCAATACAGATGGTCCTTCTGCTGTTTGTACCGCATCGGCTCCACCAATCATTTGTGTAGCCTCAAGATTTTCTGCTTCATCAGCTTCAAAGGCTGCTACGGATTCACCCATAGCAATCGTATCCTCTACAGAATTAGCTCGATTGCGCAGTTCATCTGTAACGGCATCAAGAACAATAGTCTTATCCATCAAAGGGGTAACCTGTTCGTCTACACCTAATTGACTTGTTTCTGTCTCGGCATGACCTAAGGCTAATGAATATCCGGTATTTGAATTCTCTACATGTAATTGATTGCCATCTCGACGATTATAGGATGTATCCTCATGGGCTACCATAGTTTCAGAATCACTAGTTTCCTTATAATCCTCCATAATGGAAGCGGTATATACATTAGTTCCACCTTCATGTGTAACCGTTACATCCCCTACCTTGGATTCATTAACTGACTTTTCTTTATACTGTTTACCACCAGTCTTAGTAACAGCGCTATCACTATGCTCATGTTTCGATTGGCTTTCACCATCATTACGATTAAAAACAGCGTAACAAATAGCAAAAAATCCAAGCACTACAACAGCCAATACAAAATACGGTATTACGTTTGACATATTATCCCCCTACATCAACGCTTCATTATATGCAGCACGTTCACCGCCGATGCTCTTAGGACGAACACGACAAGCTGTTACATGGGCACCACCAATTTCTTTAATGCTGAGGCGCACTGGGACAGTAACATGTTTCATATGCATGCCTATAAAAGTATCCCCAATATCAATACCTGCATCAGCTTTAATAAATTCAACCATCACTGGATCTTCAAAACGTTCATAAGCAGTCACAGCCATGGCTCCACCTGCATGACGTTGAGGCACTACATTGACCTCTTCCTCCCAGGTTACCGCACTACGTTCCATGACAAGAGCACGGTTAATATGTTCACAGCATTGAACAGCCAAATTAAGACCTTTGGCTTTAACCGCTGTATATATTTCATCAAACACAACCTGCGCCACATCAATGTGGGAATCAGTGCCTATTTTCTTACCCATAACTTCGCTAGTGGAACACCCCACAACGAATAATTGACCCTCTCGAACCTTTGCCGAATCTAGTAATTCAGCCATCGCTGTGCGCACTGACTGACGAATAGTTTCTACAGAAGTCATGATATCGCCTCACTCACTTTGAATGTATAAATCTATATGTATATTATCACAAAATGGACAGAATCGGTAGACTTTACTCTACACCTCCGTGGTGAACATTCCATGATAATCAACTATAAATTACAAATTGAGCATATAAAAAAGAGACTTGCCTAAGCAAGCCTCTTTCAATCACTCAACGGTGATATTAGATTTTTCTGTAAGGTTTTTGGCCTTGTTCGTAGAAGTTGTTACCTTCAGTATCGCCAACTACGATGCAAGGGAAATCTTCAACTGTCAATTCAGCCAAAGCTTCTGGACCAAGTTCACCATAAGCAAGTACTTCGTATTTTTTGATGGATTTTGCAATCAATGCTGCAGCGCCACCAACTGCTGCGAAGTATGTGCAACCATTTTTCTTCATGGATTCAACTACTTCTGGTTTACGGGAACCTTTACCGATCATGCCTTTGATACCTTGATCAAGCATTGTTGGTGTGTAAGCATCCATACGACCAGAAGTTGTAGGACCAGCGGAACCAATTGGATCACCAGGTTTTGCAGGTGTTGGGCCAAGGTAGTAAACGAATTTATTAGTCCAATCGATTGGTAATTTTTCGCCACGTGCTAAAGCTTCAGTCATAACTTTATGAGCAGCGTCACGAGCGGAGTAAATTTTGCCAGTGATAAGAACGCTATCACCAACTTTTAATTTACGGGAAAACTCTTCATTATATTCTTCAGTATTAATGCGAATTGTTTCAGCCATTATAATTACCTCCTACCGATTAAAGTTCTGCGTGAGCATGACGAGCAGCATGGCACATGATAGTAACTGCAACAGGAAGGCCCGCGATATGAGTTGCACCCCATTCGATGTTTACACCGATACAAGTTGTAGTGCCGCCCAATTGTGGTCCGATACCAGTTTTGTTAACCATTTCCATGATTTCTTCTTCCAATTTTGCATAGTCAGCATCTTTGTGAGGAGTGCTAATATCGCGAAGCAAAGCTTTTTTGGACATAACAGCTGCTTGGTCCATAGTACCACCGATACCTACGCCAAGTACGATTGGAGGGCATGGGTTAGGGCCAGCTTTTTTAACGATTTCAAGAACTGCATTTTTAACGCCTTCAACGCCATCAGCAGGAACTAGCATAGCTACGCCAGATTTGTTTTCAGAACCAAAACCTTTAAGCTCTACTTGAATATCTAATTTATCGCCAGGAACAATATCAGTGTAGATAATAGCTGGAGTGTTGTTTTGAGTATTCTTACGGTTGAATAAAGGTTCTGCTACAACGGATTTACGAAGGTAACCTTCTACATAACCTTGAGCAACACCTTCATTGATAGCATCTTTAAGATCGCCACCAACGAAATGAACGTCTTGACCTACTTTTAAGAATACCATTGTCATACCAGTATCTTGGCAGTATGGACGATCTTCAGCGTCAGCAATTTCTGCATTTTCGATGAGTTGATCGAGAACAATACGACCTACTGGAGACTCTTCTGTTTCACGGCCTTTTTTCAAGCCTTCATAGATGTCTTTTGGCAAGTGGTAAGCTGCATCCATACATAATTGACGGATTGTTTTTGTAATTTCAGATACTTGAATCTCGCGCAAGATAATCCCTCCTCAGGAAAATAGTTGAATATTAATTCTAAATTACCGTGAGATAACTTTTAACTCTCTAGCATATAAGATATGTGTATCTCATATACATCGAGATTAACTCTATGCATCAATCGTAACACACAATATACAGGCTTTCAACGGCTTAACTATACAGTTTTCTCAATGCTTTCTCATATTATGAGAATTATTTTCATGAATATCATTGTATATATTTCGGCATTTCAACATCGCTAATTTATCATTTTTTATACTCCCCAAAAAGCCTTGTTAATGTGATAAAAGTCATAGTTAATCATGCGTTGAAAGAATTTTTATACCCCATCTCTTATTCGACTTTTAGAGTTAAGAATTAGGTAAAAAGTACCTTATAAATACAGAGTATATCTAAGATGATAAATACGCTTTTAAACTACTTGATATTTCTTTTCAAATAAAAGGTTTAAACTTTTTTACAATGCATATGTATACCGATTATATTCAATATACTTATATTGCTAACTCTTAAGAAAACATACAGTAAAAATAGCCCCTAAACACAGTGTTTATCAATGTTTATACGTCTATATAAACTTTATTAATTTTAATGACTTGCTTATCAATATTTTTGATAACCTATTTTTCATACAAAGTTATGTATTTTAGTCATAACTAATGCCTTTTGATTTATAATAAATTCCAAAAAAAATGCTTGCTTTTATAATTAATCTAACATATAATAACAATCGTACCATTCCTCGATAGCTCAGTTGGTAGAGCAATCGGCTGTTAACCGATCGGTCGTAGGTTCGAGTCCTACTCGAGGAGCCATTCTGGCCCGTTGGTCAAGCGGTTAAGACACCGCCCTTTCACGGCGGTATCCCGGGTTCGATTCCCGGACGGGTCACCACATATGGACGATTAGCTCAGCTGGGAGAGCGCCTGCCTTACAAGCAGGATGTCGGCAGTTCGATCCTGTCATCGTCCACCAGACCAAGAAGCAAGCATAAAGCTTGCTTCTTTTTTTTGTATATGTGATATAATAGTACCAGTTGTTTTGTTTGTAAATTTAAAGAGTTTTATTAAGAGGAGGAGCTATGTTTCGTAAATTTGGACTCTATAAACATTCGCTACTTACAGTACTAGGTGTACTATTGGCATCTACACTTGCGACAGCAAGTGCTGCCACCATTAACATGAGTCAATTAACAGCAAATAGGACTCAACCGATGGTTATTAATTCTATGCAATCTAATGTAGATGCAACTACACCTACATTACAATCTGAAAACAATGGTCAACCTATTTTAAAGGTTGCCAATACACCTGTTTCTACTCCAGTTGTAGGAACCCCTGAAAAAGCGACTATCAACACATCTAATGCTAATTATGATGGACACTTAAACAATTTCCCAAGTCGCAAGGTCACAATCGTGGTGCCAGCCAAGTTACGCAACGAAAATACAGCCCAATTTGGTCGTTACATGACAGACCGTCTATCTAATACGCTTAAATATCCGTACTATGATACTGCAATTGTAAGTACTAATACACCAACAGCTGAAATTAGAGCTGTTGATCTTGCACAAATTGCTTCTGCACAAAATTCTGAAATTGTTATCATGCCTATACCATTACAAGACGTATATGTACAAATCAATGGTGTTAATAGCCCATATACATATAATAATGATGATCGCGAAATGTACATCGCTGCCAATGTAAATGCATTGTTATACTACTATGATGTGAATGATCAAGTTATTCATACCGTACGAAGTGGATTCAATCAAACAGATGATTCCTTAACAATGCCAACCCATAAGGCCGTATGGAATAAAGTTATGACTGTATTACTCGATAAATTACCATATAAACGTATTCCAACAGACCGCGACCGCTATCAAGCGCCTGGCATCAACTCTGAATCTCCAGTTGTACTTGACTTCCAAGTAGAACAACCTAAAAATACTGCTTATTCCTTAAAAGGTGTTAGCGTATTATAAGAGACTATACAAGAAGACCGTTAAGAGATTGCTTAACGGTCTTCTTTATTTACCTATTAACGATACATAACTTAGTGAATCAAGCCGATTAGTCTAAGTTGATGCTATGTTATAAAAAAGGCTAGCCATGGGCTAGCCTTTTACTTTATAGTTGTTTAGTTACATGCAAGCGCAATAATGCACGTTGCAATGCAGCTTCTGCACGTTCCACATCAATATCTGGTGTAGGATTGGATAACCTACCTTCTGCACGTTCTTTAGCTCGACGAGCACGCTCCACATCAATAGATGATGGATCTTGGCAGTCTGGAGTTACAATACTCACCTTATTATGTTCGATTTCACAGAAGCCACCAAATACTGCAAGTTCACGAGATGTTCCATCTGGTTGATCTATGCGTAACGGTGCTAAATCTAATGCAATAATCATAGGTGCATGATTTGGCAAAATACCAAATTGACCATCGATAGCTTTACCTACAAAGAATGTAGACTTGCCTTCAAAAACAATTGCATCAGGTGTGATGATCTGTAGGGACATAGGTTCCGCCATGGATTATTCCCCCTTCTCTTGCATTTCCTTTGCTTTTTGAACGGCTTCATCAATGGTACCAACCATGTAGAAGGCACCTTCAGGTAAATCATCATGTTTACCATCAAGAATTTCTCTAAAGCCTCTCAATGTTTCGGACAATGGCACATATTTACCAGGAGAACCTGTAAATACTTCGGCTACGAAGAATGGTTGACTCAAGAAACGTTGAATCTTACGAGCACGAGATACAGTCAATTTATCTTCGTCAGACAATTCTTCCATACCGAGGATTGCGATAATATCTTGAAGATCGCGATATTTTTGCAATACTTCTTGTACGCCACGAGCTACCGTATAATGTTCTTCGCCAAGTACATGTGGGTCCAAAATACGACTAGTAGAATCGAGTGGATCTACGGCTGGATAAATACCAAGTTCTGCAATGGAACGAGACAATACTGTTGTTGCATCCAAGTGAGCAAATGTTGCTGCTGGAGCAGGGTCAGTCAAGTCATCGGCTGGTACGTATACAGCTTGTACGGAAGTAATGGAACCTTCTTTTGTAGATGTAATACGTTCTTGTAATGCACCTACGTCATTAGCCAATGTAGGTTGGTAACCTACGGCAGATGGCATACGACCTAAGAGGGCAGATACTTCGGAACCCGCTTGAATAAAGCGGAAGATATTATCGATAAACAAGAGCACGTCTTGTTTCTTCACATCACGGAAATACTCAGCCATTGTAAGGCCTGTAAGACCTACGCGCATACGAGCCCCAGGTGGCTCATTCATTTGGCCATATACGAGGGCTGTTTTGTTTATAACGCCTGATTCTTTCATTTCATTCCACAAGTCGTTACCTTCACGAGTACGTTCGCCTACACCGGAGAATACGGAGTAACCACCGTGCTCTGTAGCAACATTGTGAATCAATTCCATGATTAATACGGTTTTACCTACACCGGCACCACCGAAGAGGCCGATTTTACCACCTTTTACGTATGGAGCGATAAGGTCAACGACCTTAATACCTGTTTCCAAAATTTGTGTATCTGGAGAAAGGTCATCAAATTTAGGTGCTGGACGATGAATCGGCCATTTTTCATCAGCTACGACAGGAGCTGGATCATGGTCTACAGTTTCACCAAGTACATTAAAGATACGACCCAGTACGCCTTCCCCTACAGGAACGGAAATTGGAGCGCCAGTATCTTCGGCATCCATATTACGGGTCATACCGTCAGTAGAGCTCATCGCAACACAACGAACAGTATCGTCACCTAAGTGTTGCATAACCTCTACTACAATTTTTTGTCTATCATGTGCCTTATGGTCATGGTAGATGTTGATGGCGTTATAGATGCTTGGCAAATGACCAGCATCGAAGCGCACGTCTACAACTGGGCCGATGACCTGCACAACTTTACCAATATTATTACTCATCGACAGATGTCTCCTTATTTATTGCAAGGCATTAGCGCCACCAACGATTTCAGAAATTTCATTTGTAATGCTAGATTGACGTAACTTGTTATATTCAAGACCTAAGGACTCAATTAGTTCCCCTGCATTATCCGTAGCAGATGTCATGGCTGTCATACGAGCACCAAGTTCACTTGCAGCAGATTGCAACAATCCATTATAAACAGTAATTTCTAAATATTTTGGTAGCAACGCCTCCAAGACAGATACAGCGGAAGGCATAAAGTCATATTCTTCCCCTTTTACCTCATCTTGTGGTTGCTCTATTGGCAACAAGCGTTCAGCCTGTGCAATTTGCGTCATAGAATTTACAAAACGTGTATAAATCATGATGACTTCGTCAACTTCATGATGTTCATATAGTGAAAGTGCTTCATGCATAATAGCACGCGCATGTTCATAGGAAGGTTTATCAGAAAAGCCCGCATAAGACTTATCGATATGAATTCCACGGGATTTCATGCTATCTCTAGGTTTTCTACCAGCCGTGATTACACGATATGTATCAGGATCTTTACCATGTAATTGTTCCATAGCATATTTCAACACATTGGCAGAAAATGCCCCTGCGAGACCCTTATCGGCACCTATTACTATATAGCACGTACGCTTTATAGGACGTACATCCAATAAAGGACTGCTAAAACCTTCTAAATCACTATTAGACATATGACGCAAGATTTGCCCAATTTTTTCTGCGTAAGGACGTGTAGATTCTGCTTTTGTTTGTGCCCTACGAAGACGAGCTGAAGCAACCATCTTCATCGCTTTTGTAATTTGTTGCGTATTGGTAACACTTTTTATGCGTTTTCGCAAATCTTGTGCACTAGCCATACATTACGCCTCCTTATGAGACACTAATGTATGCGTAGAACCAAATGCTTCTACACATTCTGGAATTGCTTGTTTCAATAGATTTTCAGTTTCTTCGTCAATTTTCTTAGACGTTTCAATATTGCGAATGATTTCAGGATAGTTAGCTTTTACAAAACGTAAAAGTTCAGCTTCAAATGATAATACATCATCTACTTGAATGTCGGCTAAATAACCTTTTGTACCAGCATAAAGGTTGATAACCATTTCCGCTACGCTCATAGGCTCATATTGGCCTTGTTTCAACATTTCAGTTAAACGTTCACCACGATCAAGTTGTGCACGTGTAGCCGCATCAAGATCGGAACCAAACTGAGCGAAGGCAGCCAACTCACGATATTGAGCAAGATCCAAACGCAATTGACCTGCTACTTGTTTCATCGCTTTAGTTTGCGCACTACCACCTACACGGGACACGGACAAACCTACGTCAACAGCTGGACGAATGCCAGAGTAGAACATATCTGTACCCAAGAAGATTTGGCCATCAGTAATGGAAATTACATTTGTTGGAATGTATGCAGATACGTCACCAGCTTGTGTTTCAATGATTGGCAACGCTGTAATGGAACCACCACCAAGTTCTGGTGAAAGTTTCGCAGCACGTTCCAATAAACGGCTGTGTAAGTAGAATACGTCGCCTGGATATGCTTCACGCCCTGGTGGACGGCGCAATAATAGAGACATTGCACGGTATGCAGCCGCTTGTTTTGTTAAGTCATCATATACGCATAATACATGTTTGCCTTTGTACATGAAGTATTCACCCATGGCAACCCCTGCATATGGCGCGATATATTGAAGAGGTGCACCAGTAGATGCACTGGCAGATACTACGATTGTATACTCCATAGCGCCTGCTTCTTCTAATTTTTGTACTACGCGAGCAACAGTAGATTCTTTTTGACCAATAGCTACATAAATACAAATAACATCTTTGCCTTTTTGGTTCAAAATAGTATCTAATGCAATCGCAGTTTTACCTGTACCACGGTCACCAATGATGAGCTCACGTTGGCCACGGCCAATTGGTACCATTGCATCAATGGCTTTCAAACCAGTTTGCAAAGGTTCATTTACGGATTGACGATCCGCAATACCAGGTGCTGGATGTTCCACAGGACGGCGTTCTGTAGCTTGAATAGTACCCTTGCCATCAAGAGGTTGACCAAGAGGGTTAACTACACGACCAATCAATGCGTCACCAGCTGGGACATCCATAATTTTGCCAGTACGGCGTACTTGGTCACCTTCTTTGATCAAGAAGTCATCACCGAGTAATACGGCACCAACATTATCTAATTCTAAGTTCAAAACCAAACCATATACACCGTGTGGTAACTCTAACAACTCACCGGCCATGGCTCTTTCAAGACCATAAATATGGGCGATGCCATCCCCTACGTCGAGAACAGTACCCACGTCATCGACATTGAGGTCAACATCATAGTCCTGAATCTGCTGTTTAATTATAGCAGTGATTTCTTCAGGCTTCATTTTCATATATACCCATTCACCCCTATCTAATAGAGTTATTTCTTAATAAAGATTTTTCTAATTCTTGCAAACGACGAGATACAGAGCCATCAATACGTTTATCCCCGACTTGAATGATAATACCACCCATAATGGAAGGGTCTTGACGCACAGATAGAATAACATCTTTGCCCGTTACCTCTCGTAATTTAGCTTGTACAGATGCTTCTATATCAGCTGTTATTGGTTCTGCTACAGTGACAGTAGCTTCTAGAATACCACGAGCTTCGCGTGATTTCTTAATAAATGCCGCAATAGCCTGCTTTATATAGCGATCACGACCACGTTTAATCATCACATAAATAAAATGCAAAGCAACCTTATCAAGACTAGATTCAAAAATTTTACCAATCAGCTTAATCTTTGCATCTTCTGTAATAGTTGGATTTTCAAGAAATGAGCTTAACTCAGGTTGCTCATCCATGACAGATGCTACATAACCTAATTGCTCCTCCATGAGTTCCAACTTATTTTGTTCTTGAGCTAATTCAAACATAGCTGAACTGTATTTATCTGCTACAATTTCTATGCTCATCGTATCACAACCCTATCGTTTTACTATCAAGTTGACGAATAGCGTCTTCGATCAATTTCGTATTAGTTTCGCTGTTCATATCTTTAGCAACAACTTTACCAGCCATAGCTACAGATAAAGAAACAACTTCATTGCGCAAGCTGTTCATAGCACGATCACGTTCAATGGCAATATCTTGACGAGCACGATTTTTTTCTTGTTCAATTTGCTCACGAGCTGTTGCCAATTGTTCACGTGTTGTATTTTCTGCTTCTTGAATTGCTTTTTCAACAATTTGTTGTGCCTCTACACGAGCATTAGAAATTTGAGCTGCATAATCAGCTTTAAATTCCTCTGCCTCTGCACGAGCTTTTTCTGCAGCTTCTAAGTCTTTAGCAATTCGTTCTTTACGTTCTGTCATCATAGCCAACAATGGTTTATATGCAAAACGAGCCAATAGCCAAACTAATATAAAAAAGTTCAACATTTGAGCAAGAATCGTTCCAAGGCTTAAGTCAACCAAGGTTATTCCTCCTCGTTATTATCTGAATAACAAAATAAATGCTACTACTACACCGATGATAGGCATCGCTTCGATCAAACCAATCGCTACGAACATTGTAGACATCAATTGACCACGTAATTCTGGTTGGCGTGTAATACCTTCGATTACTTTGCTAGATACAAGACCGTCACCGATACCTGCACCAATGGCACCACAACCTACTGCGATTGCTGCTGCTAATGCGAATAAACCTTGAGCTTCCATAATATATCCTCCATATAAAATAATTAATGTTCCTCACTAAGAGCCATCCCCAAGTAGGATGCAGTAAGAACCGTAAAAATAAAGGCTTGAATAATACCGATAAACAAACTAAAAGCAATCCAAACCCATGGTACAGGTACAAACCAAGGCAAGTTATACAATACTTCTAATAAAATTTCACCAGCTACGATATTGCCGAATAGACGGAAAGCAAGTGTAACTGGTCTAGCAATTTCTTCAAAGATATTAAGGATTAACAAAGCCTTATAAGGTCGTACAAAATGATTGAAATAGGATAAGCCTTTAACTTTAATCCCCATAACCCATACTACTAATGTGCTACATAGAGCTAGCGCAATTGTAGTATTAATATCGGATGTTGGTGATGTTAAAGCCTTAAATGTTGGCATTAAGCCCAGTTCGTTTCCTACAAAAATAAATAAGAAAAACGTAAATAACAAGGAACTCACCATCGGCCAATGACGACCCAAGTTCGGAGCTAGCTGCCCCTCTAAGCCTTCTAATATAGATTCCACTATATTTTGCAAGCCTACAGGCACCAATTTACGTCCTCGGGTGGCTAATACTGTTATAAGTATAACAATAGCCATAGTAACCCATGTAGCAATCAAGGTATCCATATTAAATGTTAACCCCAACCACTTCACGACCTCATGGTGTCCCGCATGTAATTCCACGTTCTCAACCCCTTCCATAGATATAATAAAAACCTTATATATTTACAATTAATATAAATATAATATATATGTATCATCATACATCGTTATAGATATATAATCAACACTTACGGAGCAAACAATTCCAATTACTCATAATCACATTGTGTATAATGCATTATCGGTATACAACTATCATTCTTACGGCTACTTACCGGGTCAGAAATACCGACTAAGCCACCAATACACCACATATAATGCAGGTTGTATAAGTGCAACACCTATAAACATGCTAGCAGCTTCAACGCCAGGTATTTTTAATCCTAAGACGACCAAAGAGCCTACTAACATAAGACGCCATATCATCTGCCTACGCGCCTTTCGTACAGCTTTATAAGGGTCTCCTGATACAATAGATTGTCCATGTAAAGCTAAGCTAAGCAAGTAGAGTACCATTATAAAAATGCCCCATAGCCATCCCCATAGATACTGTTCTAAGCCACATAAAACTTGTATTATACCGCCTAAAAAGGCAATAAAAAAACAAGTTAGTAGCACGCGCACTATGAATTTAATATATTGATTCATACATACCTCACTACTTAACTTGTTTATATAACATATAAAAACCTGTTATAGCTCCAATAAGACCAAATATAACCATACATAGTGGTTCAGTTCTAAACCAACCATCTAGTGTATATCCAATCCAAATAAAGCCACCTATACAGAAAACGAGTGTGAGCCCCGCCGATGTTGCCATGGCGAGGGCTTTCACAAGATCCTTATCCATACTATTTACCAAAACGTTCAGGGCGATTAGAATCACCTAAGAACTCATGGCGTAACGCTTGGATGATGCGTTCAGATGCTTTGCCGTCACCATAAGGATTAACGGAGTTAGACATCAATTTATAAGCCTCTGCATTGCTCAATAATTCATGAGCCGCAGCATGTACAGCATCTTTATCAGTACCTACAAGACGCACTGTACCAGCTTCAACCGCTTCAGGTCGTTCTGTAGTATCGCGCAACACGAGAACTGGTTTACCAAGGGCTGGTGCTTCCTCTTGAATCCCACCGGAATCAGTAAGAATCAAATAGGATTTAGCCATCAAGTTAGCAAATGGTTCGTAATCGAGCGGGTCAATTAAGGTAACACGTTCTACAGAACCCAGTTCCTCTTGTACAACTTGGCGAACCTTAGGGTTCTTATGTACAGGGAACACCACCTGAATATCTTTAAATTCATTAATCAAATCGCGAATAGCTTGATATACATGGCGCATAGGCTCGCCTAAGTTTTCACGACGATGCGTCGTAACAAGAACTGTACGTTTTTCAGGATCTAATGCATTAATTGCAGCATCATCAAAGACATAATTGTCTTGTACTGTTGTATCAAGGGCGTCAATAACAGTATTGCCTGTTACATACAAATGCTCTGTATTTATGTTTTCTTTTTTAAGATTACTTTCAGAACTAGCTGTTGGTGCAAAGTGATATGTCGCAATAGAACCAGTCAACTTACGATTCATCTCCTCTGGGAATGGAGAATAAATATCACCAGTACGAAGGCCTGCTTCCACATGACCTACAGGAATTTCTTGATAGAAGGATGCTAATGCACCGGCAAAAGTAGTTGTAGTATCACCATGTACAAGAACTACATCAGGTTTAGCTTCTTCTAGTACATCTTTAAGGCCCATCAATGCACGGTTCGTTACATCGTACAACGTTTGACCTTGACTCATAATATTTAGGTCGTAATCAGGGGTAATATTAAACAAGTTTAGCACTTGATCGAGCATATCGCGATGTTGTGCCGTAACGGTTACAATCGGTTCCATATCCGGTGCTGCTTCTAATGCTTTTACAAGAGGAGCCATCTTGATAGCCTCAGGTCTTGTACCAAAGATTGTCATAACTTTTAACATAGTTGCCTCCAACATAGTAGGATAGAAAAAATGGGGCGCCAAGCGCCCCACATATGGTTATTTCTTATGGGAATCTTCAGATTCCTCTAAAGCTTTTGCCAATTCTTCACGATCAAAGGAAATAGTTTCATCTGAATCGCTGCGTTCAATTGTAGGACGTGGTAGTGGGTGCCCTGCCGCATCACTATGAGTGATAACACCAAGACGACGAGCCACAAAAATACTACCTAAGAAGATAACGAGTACCAATGCAATGCCAATCCAAGCATTGACCTCTGCCACGATGACAGATACGCCACCAAAGAGAGCTGTTACAGCATACATCATTAGCACCGCTTGCTTTTGAGATAGGCCTTGTGCTAACAAACGATGATGTACATGACCTTTATCAGGTTTGAAGATTGGACGACCGCTGATTTTGCGGCGTACGATAGCAAATAATGTATCGAGAATTGGTAATCCTAGCACGATTGCTGGTACTACTAATGCAATAGTAGCCGCTGTTTTAACAGCCCCCATTACAGAAATAGCCGCTAATGTATAACCAAGGAGCATAGATCCCGTATCACCCATGAAGATTTTCGCTGGGTTAAAGTTATATCGCAAGAACCCTACTGTTGCCCCTGCTAGTGCAAGCGAAATACAAGCAAGGTCTGTTTGACCAAGTTGTAATGTCATAGCACAAACAGCAATACATGCAATAAAGGAAATCCCTGCCGCCAAGCCATCAAGGCCATCGATGAGATTTACGATATTCGTAAATCCTACAATCCAGAAAATAGTCAATGGAGCAGCCCAATATTTAAGGTATACTACACCACCCCAAGGAAGATTGATGAAGTCTACGCGAATATCGTAAGCCACCAAAATAGCAGCTGCTATAATTTGACCCATTAACTTAGTCTTTGGCTCAATTTGTTTAATATCATCCCAAATGCCAACGAGCACAAGAATAACTGTACCAAGTACAAAGCCAAATAGTTTATGGTCATGTGGGATAGAGCCATTAAAGAGGACCGATCCTATATAACCAAGAAAAATTGCTAACCCACCAAGTCGTGGAATAGCACCATGATGCACCTTACGGGCATCAGGTTTATCTATTGCCCCAACAGCAACGGCAAAGCGTTTTACCAAAGGGGTCAGTGCAAAGGTTATGATGAGCGCCAGAGCAAAGGCCCACACATAATCGAGCACATAATCACTCATAAGACACCTCCAACAACTGGGTTGAAAACAATATTAGTTCGTCAAGCTACGAATCGGTGCAGGAATACGACCACCACGTGCAATGAACTCAGCTGCACTATATGGGCTCACTTCAATGATTGGAGCATAGCCTAACAAGCCACCAAATTCAACAACTTCGCCTACTGTTTTGCCAGGTACAGGAATTACACGAACCGCAGTTGTCTTATTATTAATCATACCAATAGCAGATTCATCGGCAATAATTGCAGAAATTGTATCTGCTGTTGTGTCTCCAGGAATAGCGATCATATCAAGGCCAACGGAACATACGCATGTCATAGCCTCTAATTTATCGAGGGATAAACTGCCACAAGATACCGCATCAATCATACCTGCATCTTCAGATACTGGAATAAATGCACCACTGAGACCGCCTACGTGAGAAGATGCCATAAGGCCACCTTTTTTCACTGCATCATTAAGCAATGCAAGTGCTGCTGTAGTACCGTGACAACCACAAGAGGATAAGCCCATTTCTTCAAGAACGTGAGCTACCGAGTCACCTACAGCTGGTGTTGGTGCCAAGGATAAATCAATAATACCAAATGGTTTATCAAGACGGCGAGATGCCTCTTGAGCTACCAACTGGCCTACACGGGTAATTTTGAAAGCAGTGCGTTTAATCGTTTCTGCTACAACGTCAAAGGATTGACCACGTACAGATTCTAGTGCGTGTTTCACAACGCCCGGACCAGATACGCCTACAGAAATAGCGCTATCACCTTCAGTTACACCGAAGAAGGCACCGGCCATGAACGGATTATCCTCTACAGGATTACAGAAAATAACGAGCTTAGCACAGCCAAGAGCATCATTATCCTTTGTAAGCTCTGCCGTTTTCTTAACGATAATACCCATGTCGCGAACTGCATCCATGTTGATACCTGTTTTAGTAGAACCAACACCGACAGAACTACATACGATATCTGTAGTTGCCAACGCTTCCGGAATGGAATCAATCAAAATACGGTCAGCACGTGTAGCCCCCTTTGTTACGAGAGCAGAAAAACCGCCGATAAAGTTTACACCTACAGTTTTTGCAGCGCGATCCATTGCTTCTGCAATAGGAACATAAGATGTTAAATCACTACCACCAGCCACTAGAGAAATAGGTGTTACAGAAATACGCTTGTTAATGATAGGAATACCAAACTCACGTTCAATATCCTCACCAGTAGATACAAGGTGTTCTGCTTCTTTCGTAATGCGATCATAAATGCGGTCACACAACTCTTTACCAGAGCTAGATGCACATTCAAGCAAGCTAATCCCCATTGTAATGGTACGTACGTCAAGCTTGTTATCATGAATCATCTGATTCGTTTCTAAAATATTGTCGATAGATAACATAGTGCCTCCTATCCTACACGGTGCATGCTTAAGAAAATATCAGCATGTTGTGCACGGATTTCAACACCAAGCTCTTTACCGAGTGTAGTCAAAGCCTCTTGGATAGATGTCAAATCTTTCGCATCTTCAGACTTTGTTTCACACATCATAATCATATTGAAAACACCATCAAGGATGGTTTGATTAATAGACATAATATTTACGCCGTGATTAGCAAGTACCGTACTAACCCCTGCAATGATACCAACGCGGTCAACGCCGACAACGGTAACAACTAATTTCATAACATCACCTTTTCTGAGCACTACAAACTATTTAACCCATATAGGGAATTCAATAAACTATATTAATATATTATATCACATTTATTACTTTTCTATGGTGAAATCTTCATGAGTTTTCACATAAAAACAGTATTTTATGCCTCTTCGGATAACGCCGCTGTTACGATAGCCTCTCCTGCTGTCAATAACGCTACTAAGCCTTTATCCCCTTTATAGCTTTCACCATAAATTTTATACAAATCCTCTGTACCAGATGGACGCGCCACAAACCAACCTGTTTCCGTTTCTACGCGGACGCCATCGATTGGCATATCCTTGTACAAGGACGTAGTACGTATATTGGTAATAGGGTCACCATCGACCTCTGTAGCTGTAATGGAACTAGCATTTAATTGTTTCAACTTGGCCTTTGCCGTCTTTGTACAAGCCGCATCAATGCGACCAAATCGTGGGTCCCCACAGCCTTCAACAATATTATTGTAAAGTCTATCAACAGTAACCCCCATAACAGCATACATTTCCATTGCTAAAAGAGCCATTACCATGCCATCTTTATCGGTAGTCCATACGGTGCCGTCCTTTTTGAGGAACGATGCCCCTGCAGATTCTTCACCACCGATGCCAATTTCACCATCAAATAATAGGGAACTAAAATATTTAAAGCCTACCGGAACCTCATAAACCGGAATTTCTTTAACAGCAGCCCATTTATCAATCATAGTGGTACAAACAACGGTTTTACCTACCCCTTTATCTGTCCAACCACGGGTAGTAAACAAATAATCCGCAGCAGCCGTAAGGAATGCATTTGGAGAAGTAAGGCCCTCTGCAGTAACGATACCATAACGATCATAGTCTGGATCATTGCCAACAGCGAGATCATAATTGCCAATTTGTTTAATTACATCCGCCATCGCATATTCAGAGGAACAATCCATACGCACCTTACCATCATGGTCATAAGTCATAAAGCTAAAGGTTGGATCGTACTCATCATTGATGATATCCATATTAAGGTTATATCGTTCTTTAATGGCCCGCCAATAACCGAGACCACTACCACCTAATGCATTGACAAGAACCTTAGGCTTAGCACTTTGAATGGCTTCCATATTGATGATGGAAGATAACTCTTCAACATATACCCCCTTGTAATCATACGGAACTTGTTGATCTGGTTCAATATTATCAATACTAATACGTTTGAACCCTTCTAATTCACAATAAGCACGAACGTACTCATTGGCACGGGTTTCAATCCATTTCGTTATCAATGTATCCGCAGGGCCACCATTGGTAGCATTATACTTAATCCCCCCATTATCTGGCGGGTTATGGGATGGTGTAATAACGATACCATCCGCCTTATCAAAATGACTTTCATTATACCGAATAATAGCACGAGACACTGACGGTGTAGGCACAAAGTCCATATCCGCATCAACCATTGCAACTACACCATTACCGGCAAGGACCTCAAGCACTGTTACTAATGCAGGCTGAGATAAAGCATGTGTATCTTGGCCCACAAAAATAGGACCTGTCGCACCAAATTGACCACGACCATCACAAATTGCCTGTGTAATAGCCGCTACATGTAAATCCGTAAAGGTACCATTTAAAGAGGTACCACGATGGCCAGATGTACCAAAGGATACGAGTTGTGTCGGATCCGTTACATCCGGTGCGTTATCAAAATAGGCATCTACCAGAGTTTGTACATCTATAATATCTTGTTCTTGTACAGGCGTACCTGCTAATTTATGAGCCATAGGAACCTCCTAATCTCAAATGTATATGTCATTCATAAAACATTATATTTACACATGATTAATATGAGATGACTAATGCTTACATTTTGATTTTTATGTTTTAAACTTTACTTAGCGATTATGTCCAACAGTTTCGGTATGATTCTCTTCTGTGATACTCTTACTTTTTAACTGTTCACATACTTCAGTCGGTATAATAGGCTGTGTAAAGCCTTGACCAATAACCTCTTGTGCATCCGTTATCAAGATGAATACATTTGGATCAGCCTCTTGAATAACCTCTTTTAATTTATTTACCTGCAAGAGATTAACGGCTACCATAACGATTTGCTTCGGCGTCCGTGTATAGGCACCGATGCCATTAATGATAGTTGCTCCACGACCAACCTTATTGATGATACATTCACAGACCTCATCAGTACGATAGGTAATGATGAAAGCTACCTTTCGTTGATTAAACCCGATAACCACCTTATTCGTAATGATGGTGTACACATACACACTAATAAGTGTGACCGCTACGGCTTCAAGGCCAACAACACCAATTGCGGCAACAAGGATAGCACAGTTTATGGCACTATTAATGGACCCCATTTGAAGTCCATAATATTTGCGTACAATGAGTGCAATAGGATCAAGCCCACCTGTGTTACCACCTACGCGGTACACAATGCCTAGACCTACACCAGTAGTAATACCAGCCATCATGGAACTCAACAAAGGATCCTTAATAATCATGTCATATTGTAAAAAATTAAATAAATCAACCATCCAAGATAGCATCAATGTGCCATACAAGGTTTTGATAACAACACGGGTGCCTAGCCACTTCCAAGCAGCCCAGAATATAGGAATATTTAAAATCATATTCCAAGAACCAACGGATAAGCCCGTTACATAATACAAAATCAAGCCTACCCCACTAATACCAGTACTCACCAATTTGTGTGGCAATACAAAGGCATCAAGGCCGGCACCAAATATGGCGCATCCAAGAATGACCATAAGGCTTTCATAGATAACACTTTTATACTTAGCGAACATAGGTCCCTCCAAATTGCCATTTCACTATAAATATTCTATAATGAACTAACTAAAACATACGCTATTTACAATACATTTAATAATAAAACAATATGCGTATACCAATTCATCATAAACCACTTAATGGTTATTTTCAATCACTTTATAAGAGTATAAAATAAACATATAAATTGCATATATTCTGTATGTTACAAACGAGGCTATTATGAGTAAAAGTTTTGAGCAACTCGGTTGCAGTAAAATCAATATTGGGCTTGCTATTACAGGCAAGCGTGAAGACGGATATCACGATATCGACTCTAACTTCCAATCCATTCGCCTTAGCGACTCCATTTATTTTGCGAAGCATCATTCCGTAGTTTTCTCCGGTGGCGCTCCAGAATTACCTGAGTATATGCAAAAATTAGTTACTTACGGTGAAGAAAATCTTGCCCTCAAAGCATTACGGGCAATACAAGCTTATACCGGATGCAAAGCGGGAGCTGCCATTCACCTATTAAAACGGGTGCCTATTCAAGCCGGTCTTGGCGGTGGTAGTGCTGATGCGGCTGCTATGTTAGTAGGTCTCAATCGATTCTGGGACTTACGCCTCACCCAAGAGGAACTTTTACAAATCGGTGCTACTCTTGGATCCGATGTGCCATTCCTATTGCAAGGTGGTACAGCACGTGGCACGGGGCGTGG
>URQX01000012.1 GCA_900550175.1 uncultured Veillonella sp. | reverse complement strand
CATTGACATTGAACCTCCTATGTTGAAATGTTGTGGTTGCCAGACCAACTTCATTTTATCACTAGGAGGTTCTTTCCTTTTCTCTAAGAAATTTTGCCAACCCCCAGTTTAACTGGGGGATTAGTCATGCCTATTCGGCGTACATGAAAATACCCCACAAAACCGATGGCAAATACAATAAACATATTGATAAAGAAAGATCAACGATTCATGCGACCTGATAGAGAAAATATAGAATGAAATTGTTCCATAATAAATCCTTTAAAATGAAATTATTAAACCGCTAAATATATAAGTAAAAATATCGTCATTGTCAAGTTTATTATAACTAGAAAAGACTCTATCTTGAGGGCATTAAGATAGAGTCTTTTCTAGATATTCTGAAAGGAGTAATTTGCTTTAAATATCTTTGTCATTTGATTGTATTAATATATTTTTAAGTGCAGCGTAGCCATATGGAAATTCATCATTACATATATTAGGTAATTCACATATAGTATTTTCATATTTATCTGCAACTACGCACACGGTCAAAGCTCCTGCCAACTTTAGTAAAAGCTTAGCTTCTTGTATTTGTTTCCATACAGATTCATCTATTAATTTAGAAACCACTATAACACCTATTACCACACGATTAAACGCTCCTGCGGTAGCAGGTGGATATGGATTAAAGGGTTCCCCTAATCGATATACAAAAACAACAATTTCTACATCATAAGATGAAACCAATAAAGCAGAAAAATACCAAGGATTTTCAATGTATTCCCCTGGAGTTAATATACAACTTTCTTTACGATAAATCGACATAGGCCGTGGTAAAGAATATGGTATTTCTAACAAGTTTTTTACCACCAACTCAGCCCGACAATAGGTGCTACCAACCCACAGAGTACTTCGTAAGGCCTTCACTATCAACTCCGTGTAAGTGACACTACACTAAATTGTAATTGTTCTGAAAAGCCTTGTAATATATTTGTTAAAGATACCTCTACACTTGATACATCTCCTGATATTAAAACTGCTCCTGAAAAACGATCGATAAATTCAATATGAACATTAGCAGCTTTAGAGGCCATATCCCCCGCAATTATAGCAGCTTCTCCAGGTGTAATAGTTAAAATCCCTATTGCACTACGCCCTTCACTATCCAATCCTAATTTACTGTACAAATCTTTTTTAGGATTCGCTAAAACATGAGCCAAAGTAACTTGCTTTCCTGGCACCGACTCTTGAATTATTCGTTGCTTGTCTATCACGGTTTATAACCTCCCCTCAAATTATAAATTTAAAAATGCTTTAAGCCATATAAACGCACCTACTGCTAAAAATCCACCAATCATTGGCCCTACTATTGGAACCCATGCATAGCCTAAATTAGCAGCCCCTTTATTAGGAACTGGTAATATAGCATATGCAAGTCTTGAAGGTAAATCACGAGCAGGGTTCAGTGCAAACCCTGTAGTTCCGCCAAAAGAAAAACCGATACTTGCCACTAAGAAACCTATAATTAATGGTGTCAATCCATTTACCATAGGTCCTAGCAAAAGTACACAGAAAATAAACAAAAAAGTTGCAATAATCTCTGAAAGTAAATTCCATCCACGATGATCAATGGCAGGACCCGTAGCAAAAATACATACACTGTTACCTTCTTCAGGACTAGTTATTTTAAAGTGTGGATAGTAGTGCAGCATGGTAATGCTTGCTCCTAAAAAACCACCTAACAATTGAGCTATAACTGCTCCTATAACTAATTCTTGTGGAAATAATCCACCTGCTGCAAATGCTACTGTAATAGCAGGGTTTAAATGTGCAACACCACCCAAACTAATAGCGGTATACACTGCAAAAGTAACTGCAAATCCCCAACCAAACATCAATCCAATCCAGTTCGTTTTAATCGCACTAGTAATAGTATTCTTCAACAATAACGCTGCATTACAACTACTACCAAAGGCCATTAAAACGGCTGTTCCAATGAATTCACTAACATACACTTGTGTTGCATCCATATGTGTTACCTCATATAATACATGTCAATATACGTGTTAAATCTTCTTTTGTTGCTTCGTAAGGATTACCACCATAAGTGCGATCAGCTATCGCTTGTTGTACTAATATAGAAAATGAGTTTTTAAAGGTTACATCATCAATACCAAACTCTTTCATAGTCATAGCACAGCCCACTTGACGAGCCAAAAATTGTGCACATTTTACCAAAGCAGCTAATTGTGCACTTTCATCATTTGTCTCACTCGTTAAGCATAATTTCTGAGCAATAGAAATGTATTTTGATTTAGCCACTGTTGAGTTTGCTGCATTATACATTATTACATAAGGCAGAAGCATCGCATTGGCTAGTCCATGAGGAACATGAAATTGTCCGCCTAGTTGATGTGACAATGCATGGGTAATCCCCAATCCAGCCTGATTAAATGCTATTCCGGCCATACAAGAGGCTTCATGCATCGCAGCACGTGCCACTTCATTCTTGCCATCAACAACACAAGTTGGTAAATTTTCAACGACTAATTCTATTGCTTTTTCGGCTAACGCGTCAGTGAAATGGTTAGCTTTTTTAGCGACCAAAGACTCCAAAGCATGAACTAGCACGTCCATACCACTATAAGCTGTCACCTTTTCAGGTGCAGATTTTACAAAAAATGTTGTTAAAATTGCTTCATCTGGCAATAAACTATCATCTAATAAAGGGTATTTAACACCAGTTTTAGTATCTGTTATAACTGCAAATGATGTAACCTCTGACCCAGTCCCACTAGTGGTTGGTATAGCAATAAACTTTTTAACCCCTACTTGATATATGGTTTTGCAAAAATAATTAATGCCTTTTGCCATATCAATGGCAGAGCCACCACCAATCACTATTAGTACTGTAGACTCTTCTTTTCTTAAAACCATTACCCCCTTAACAATAGAGTCAATAGGGGGATCTGGTACTACATCAGAATACACAGTATAAGTATTATTAATACTTATCAAGTCAATCACGGTTTGTAAAGCTGGCGTTCCCTCTAAAAATGGGTCACAGACGATAAAGATTCGCTCTCCATTTAATAAACGAAGTCTTTCTAATGCATCTGATTTTGAGCCTGTCACAGAATGATTAACACTTTCAGTAAAAATTTGCGTTTTAAAGGTCCATGATTCCATTATTACGCTCCTTTTATATACGCTTGAAAAGCCTGTAGTCCTGCTTTTACTATGAGCATATCTTCTTCTACGGTGCCACCACTAATGCCTAAACCACCTAATAAGTAATCTTCATACATTAATGGTTCACCACCGCCAAATAAAACTATTGGTTTTTGTACCATAGTTTCAATACCATAAAGAGAACTCCCATGCTGTATTTCTTTACCAAGTTTTGCCGTACTACATCTAAACGCAACCGCCGTATACGCCTTATGGGGCGCTAATTCTATGCTAATTCCAAGAGATCGTTCCATACGTCTTTGATAAACTAGACTTCCACTAGCATCTACGATAGCTACTACAACAGGTACACCTAAACGATTTGATTCAGTCTCACAAGCTTTTACAATAGTATCAACTACTGATTCAATTGTAATTGCCTTATTATTTTTAATATGTACAGTATCTCCAATAAGTACATTATTATCATTAATAACTGAAGGAGTTCTCTTCATAGTTTCAATAATTTGTCGGACAGAATCGTAAATATCCATGTCCAGCCTCCTTATCATAGGCTTTTAGTTTATTTTGCTAATAGTGATTCCACATCATGGTGAGGTCGTGGAATTACGTGTGTTGAAATAACCATTCCTACGTTACCAGCTGCTACTGCACCAGCTTCTACTGCTGCTTTAACTGCACCTACATCACCACGAACCATAACAGTAACTAGACCGGAACCAATTTTTTCATATCCAGCTAATTCAACATTAGATGCTTTTACCATCGCATCTGCTGCTTCAATTGCGCCAACCAAACCTTTTGTCTCCACCATACCCAATGCATTATTCATAATAAATCTCCTTATTTTTTAGAAGTATTTTTCTTTTTAGATTTCCCTGATTTTGTTGATTTTTGAGGACGCTTTACTTCTTTAACATCTTCATTTATTTCAACTAATGTCATACTGCCTTTTACTTCATCAGATATATTATCTATAGAATCTAAAACAGTTTCTATTTGGGCTATTTCTCTTGTTTCTTCAATAGTTGAAATTACTGTATCAACTTCGCTTATAGCACTAACGTTTTCCCCTTCAATATTAATAGATTCTATGGGGTCGTTCTTTTGATTTAGTTCTACGGTTTCTTTAACCTCGTCCTCTTTCAAAAATACATCGACTACGCTTTGTGACACCCGTGGTATCACTTTAGATCCGATAAAACAACCCATTTCTTTAGCGGTCAAAGTACCCGCTTGTATAGCTGATTGAATAGCTCCAACATCGCCTACGACTTTTACAGTAAACCAACCAAAACCATTAGCTCTATCAATATTAACTACATGCACATTTGATGCTTTTACCATCACATCTGCTATTGTAATTGCTCCTAGTAAGCCTTTTACTTCTAATAGTCCTAACGATTCATTCATATAAACCTCTCTATCTTAAGCTAAATGCTTCACTTAGTACACAGCGTCGAATACGGCAGAACGACCGTGCACAAGTAATCCCTTCGCCTGTTGGTCCCGCGATAGTGAATGTTGTATGCCCTTCACCACCTACACCGATACCAGCATAAGAAGGTGCATTCTTAACAAAAATTGTAGTTTCTAACAAACGTGCCATCTTCGATAGCTTTTCAAGGTTTTGAGAGTGCATCATTGCAGTATGACGATTGCCTAATTCTGCACGATATGCACATTCAATCGCAATATCTACATTAGGAACAGATACAATCGGTAAGATTGGCATCATCATTTCTTCAGTTACTAAATGATGGTGTTCTGATGTTCTTGCAATAATTAAGTGGATACTATCATCAACAACAATACCTACTAATGCAAGCAAATCCTTAGCAGACTTACCTACAAAATCCG
This sequence comes from uncultured Veillonella sp., assembly GCA_900550175.1. GTDB lineage: Bacteria > Bacillota > Negativicutes > Veillonellales > Veillonellaceae > Veillonella. Next base: position 20,162 of record URQX01000012.1, on the reverse strand, counting down.
GATTAGGCTTACCATCATCTTTAGTTACTTTTTTCACTAATGTATCTAGGGTAGACATATCTGTTATTTCATAAGCACCATTTTTCTTCATATGGTACACTAGTTGATCTGCTACCTCTTCCACAACAAACACTTCTTTTTCTGCAATACATGGTACATTGTTATCAAAACTTGCACCATTTATGATATCCTTTGCAGCTTGTTCAATATGAGCGGTTTCATCTACTACAACAGGAGGATTTCCCGCACCCGCACCAATTGCTTTTTTACCGGAAGAAAGTACTTGTTTTACAATACCGGGTCCACCAGTGGCTACTAGCAATCGTACTTTAGGATGTTCCATCATTATTTGTGTATTTTCTATAGATGGCTCTCTAACCATAGTAACTAAATTATTTGGTGCTCCTGCAGCTTCTAGCGCTTTATTAATCATTTGAACCAAAATAGTAGATACCTTTTTTGCTCTTGGATGTGGGCTAAATACAACTGTATTACCGCCTACAATCATAGATATAGAGTTATTAATAATGGTTTCTGTCGGGTTAGTTGTAGGAGTGATGGCCCCTATGACACCAAAAGGACAAAACTCTTCAATAGTCAATCCATCATGACCAGTCATGGCTCTAGTTTCCAACACTTCTTTACCTGGTGTTTTTACTGCTGCCACTCTATTTTTAATCAATTTATCACTATATTTACCAATACCAGTTTCTTCTACTGCCATAAGCGAAATCATTTCTAAATGATCTTTTTGTAAAATAGTTTTACGAATTGCATCTACAAAGGCATTACGTTCTTGCAAAGAATAAGACAACAATTCTTTTTGCGCTATTTCACTCGCTCTAATGGCCGCCTCCATGGTGTCAAAAACACCATATTCATAAGTAGAGGCTTCCATCGTAATCCCTTCTTGTTGCAAATCCTTTACTACTTGTTTAACTATATTTTCAATCACTTCTAATTTCATTTGTATCTCCTCTATGTCTTCGATACAATTCCTATATCATTGTTCTTAATACGTCCAGCATTTGCTTCATCTACATCAATATGCATTTCCAAAGCAAACTTAGGGGATACACGAACAATTACATTAGAAAATGTCAATGCTCGTTCTCCATAGATAGTTACTGACACTCGTTCCTTATCAAGGACCCCCATGCGACTTGCATCACTTGGGTGCATATGAATATGTCGATGAGCTACAATGACACCTTGAGAAATTCTAAGTTCTCCTTTTGGTCCTCTTAAAGTAATACCTGGTGTTTCTTTTAAATCTCCTGATTCACGGATAGCACCAGCTACACCTAGCAAAAATGAATCTGTAAGAGAAATTTCTACTTGTGTTTCATCTCTAAAAGGTCCTAAAATACGCACTCTTTCAATACATCCTTTTGGACCTATCAAGCTTACTGTTTCATTAGCAGCATATTGACCAGGTTGTTTTAAATCTGTTTTTTTAGTTAATTCATCTTGGCCAAATAATTTCTGATACACCTCTCTTGATACATGAACATGACGATTGGAAACACCTATCGGAACACTGTAGCGATTGAGTTCTTTTAATTTCGTCATGACTCGGTCGGTCACTCGATGTATATATTCAGACTGTTTCATAAGCATTTATCTATCCATTAATTAACTGATCTCTATATTGTGAGATAGTTCTGTGTTCATGTTTTTTAAAAATTTTACAAAAATAACTAACATCACTATATCCCAGAATATTAGCTATATGAGTCCCACTTTTTTCTGTACCTAGTATATATTCTTTCGCCAAGTTTATTTTCTTTTTATGTATATACTGCATAATAGTCATATTTAATTTGTGCTTAAAAATACGGCTTACATAACCTTGGCTAACATTACAAGCTACCACGATATCTTTCAACGATATATCTTCCTGAATATGATCATGTATATAGCGAAGAATAGTATATAAAATATCTTGTTTACCTTTATACAATTCCATAAATAGGAAATCCACAGTCTTAAATATCCATACGTTAAGGCCCTCTGGATATCTGGTTGTAAAATACGTAAGTGGTTGTTGACGATGGAAGCTAGACCTTTCACAATTTGAATAGTCCACTAAGTTCGTTTGCACCTCATCTATCAGCGAATATAACATATCAATAAGAGCATTCTTATCACAGTTTTCACACTTATGTTGGCATAGCCGATACATTTTCTCTACAGTTAAAAGAAAATCACCTTTAAAGAATGCATTGTATACAGCATCTAAATATTCAGAAGCCTCATCACACACTACATTCTTTATTTCCTTTTCACTTTGTGGAATCCATTTAGTAAAATCGTCCCAAGAAAATGGTTTATAAAGATATCCAATGCCTTCATATTTCATAGTCAAAGTAGCAATCGATTCTATATGTTTGTTAACCATCATTACTACCTGACACTGTGGATACGTATAATACAAATATCTAATTATATCACTTGCTTTTTGATTGCATACATCCATTGCAACGTAAGCTACAGAAAATTCAGCCTGTTTGCCTAAATCCACAACTTCTTTATATGTACTTATACAAACAACATCTGCCTCCATATGCATGGCAATTCTTTTTTGTAGGGCTCTCATATGCAACTGATCAGTATCTACCAAAAGAATTTTGACCATTACTTAACTCCTCATTTACTCTAACGGATATGAAAGTTTTACTTGCATACCTCCACAAGATTTACGATGGCATTCTACATGTATAGATACGCCATATTGTGTTACAAACAGCTGCTGCAACTCTAGAATAGATTTATACAATAATGATAAGTCCTGCTCGGACATATCTTCATGTATTGCAGAAGGATTCTCCTGTAATACATCTTGCAGTAGTTTTAACTCATCAGAATCGAGTGCGACCCTATTATTTTCTAAAAAAATAGATACCTGATTTCCTTGAATTTCTGTGTGTAACATAATGGAAATTTCATTATGCCCCTCTTGATGTGCATTTTCTATAATTTGTTGCACATATTGCCATACGCTATAAGCAGGTACCATACAATGCCACAACGCTTCATCCACATTGGCTTTCCACGTAGTATGACAATCTTCACGATAATTTAGCAAATTTACCATTGTCCCTATTCGTGAGCATTCTTCTTTAATGGTTGCTTCAATCCAGCTATCATGTTGAAGAGCTAATGTATGTGTATATTCCAAAATAGCTGCTTCAGTAGTAGGTGCATTTTCTAAAATAGACAAGCTATCTATTACGTCTAATAGTTTACAGTTACGTACTATATCAACGTATCGCTTATATCGCACCAATTCAGTTTGCAAACTATATAACTTTGATTCTGTATCTCGTAATTTTAGCTCTAATGTACCGATACGCTTTAGATTTTTTTGCTTATTTCGATTTGATACAATCTCATGATTTGTTAATTGATTAATAATAAATTCGACTAGCTTAGCAATTGAAAGAACCTCACTATAACTATATCGCTTAATATCAGCTAGATCTTCTAGTTTAAAAGTCGATACATCATGTTTAATCAAGTTCTGTCCTCCAGGAATCATATTTTTACTTAATCGAACAATAGTATCTGGTGCATCATCACATAAGATTTGTCCTCCAATAAAGCCTCCTAAATAATGCCCATCCACAATAATAGGAATGGCAATTTCTAGGAGTCCGCAAGGACAAATATATATACTTACCTCTTTGTTGGTAGCTGCAATAATAGCACCAGAGGCATCAGACAATTTACATAACAATAAAGAGGTAGGATTATCTCTTACATTCTTACAATAATTACAAAAATGTGTCGTTTCAGTTAATACATCACCTTTATAATCTACTGTAACAAAAGCAATCCCAGTTACATTAGCAACTGCTTGTTGTATCTCTTCTAGTAAATCATGTCCAATTGCTGTCATGATATCTAGTCGCGCTTCTTCATGCTGACGTTCTTCAAATTGATCTCGTGGCATTGGTTTTTATTCCCTTTCTCATACAATACGTAAAATATCCCTACATATTGTATTCGACTGTAGTTGTAAAAATCATGCTAATTTTATCAATCATAACTAACTTTCATAGACCTATGCATAGGAGCTTAGTGTTTCTACACATACGCATCTTCTTTTACGTACCAAATCCTTCGCAGTCACAGTTCCTTCACCGGTTATATTCGCAATCGTAAAGGATGTTGCCCCTACGCCACAAATACCAATACCATCGAGGGAACAACCATTTTTTACAAATATAGCTGTACCAAAGGCTTTAGCTGCACGTCTCAAGCGTTCTGAATTGCTAGAGTGAATACCCGCTGTATGATGACATCCTTGCTCCGCTTCAATACCTATTTGTAATGCATAGTCAAAATCTCTAGCTTTTACAATTGTAATCAACGGAGCTAGCAATTCTTTTGTAACAAAAGGATGAATACGTACAGTTTCAACAGCAATCAAATCATATGAGCGGTCGGTCACAATACCAGCATCCTTCAAAATTGTGTCTGCAGATTTACCGCCGTACTGCCGATTCACTTCTAGATCTTCTGTTAACAATAGCTTTGAAAGCTGTAGCATTTCACTAATAGAATCAACATAATACACATTAAGACACTCTAAGGCTGCTCTAAATTGAGGTAATATATCTTGAACAACAACAATATTTTTTTCTGATGTACAAGTTATATTGTAATCAAAAGAGGCCCCTTTATGTATACAATACGCTGCTCTTTCAACATCTGCCGTTTCATCTACAATAAATGTTGGATTAGCAGGTCCTGCAGAAATTATCTTTTTACCACAAGATAAAGCGCATCTTGCTGCATCCGAACCACCTGTAGAAAGTATCAACTCTACATCAGGGTGATTCATAATTTCTTTGATATATGATAATGAGCAAGAATCCACTGTCGTAACAAGATTACATATACCGAATTTATCCATAATAATTTGATTGATAATCTTCGTTATATACTTTGATACTTCCATCGCTCTTGGATGAGGACAATGAATCGCTACATTACCTGCTGACAAAATACTTATTGTATTATTAATAAGCGTTTCGCATGGATTTGTACTTGGGTGAATAGCACATACTACACCATAAGGATATGGTTCACTAAAAACAATACCGCCTTCGCCTAGTGTCGTATGAGTTTGTAAATCTTCAGGACCAGGAGTTTCCTCTAGTGCAAGCTTGATTTTAATAATCTTATCCGCTACTTTCCCCATTCCTGTTTCTTGGCAGGCAAGAGTAGCAAACTCATGACTATAACTATACAAGCCTTCACGAATCGCCTGAATCATTTGCTTTCGCTCTCGTAAACTCACACGCCTATATACATGAAAGGCTTCTTTAGCAGCATGCACAACTTGTGTAACTGAGGAAAATACCCCCCATTGGGTTTTCATATTTACCTCCTTGTTAAATAATAACAGAGTCTACAATACCGATAATTGCAAGATCAATAGTTGCACCTTTTCTATTTTCTTCTACCCGTACGGATGACCCTGTGCCGACTAACACATATTCGTCCACACCAGCACCTACAAAGTCAGCTGCCACTTGTTCTCTATGATTTGGTGAAAGCGATGCATCTACCGGCTGTACAATCATTAACTTATATCCTAAAAGGGTATCACTTTTTTTCGTAGCCACAACATTACCAATAACTTTTGCTAAATACATGCTTACTCCTATCTCATAGAACTCAATTCATATAACGAATATGGTCTATGTACTGTACCCCTAATTCAAATAAACGTTGATAGTACTCTTGAACCATCTTTTGATAGGGACTTGGCTCTTTTCCTGATAAAGGCTCTATCGACGTAGGCAGGACATATACATTCGTACCTTGTATAAAAGCTTTTTTAACAACTTCTGACAAATGTGATTGACTATATCCTAATGCAATATGAATTACATCGTTTCGCGGTATATATGGTAATACTAAGCAATCATGTTCTTTAAAAGTAATTTCATCTTCATACGAGTGCAGCATAAGAAAAGGATATATCTCTTTTACTCTACGCTCTATTTCTTCATCACAAGGCTTTGAAACTATCGCGTAAACTGGTCGTTCTTTATACGATACTAGTTGATTGGCCAATGAATAGTTTTCATGATGCCACAAATCATCAAAAGCAACATAAAGTTTACTCAATTTTTTTGTTACATTTTGTTCTGCTAAAATACGTGCCACCATGTCTTCCAAGATCCTAGTTAGGTCTTTATCTTCCATAGTGTCTCCTCTAAAGTAGTGGCATACAAGGACATTGCCGCATATGCCACACTATGTTATGCCTTAAGAGTTGGAATAATACGTTCTGTATCAATATGAGGGCGTGGAATAACATGTAAGGAAACAACTTCGCCTACTGCACGTGCTGCCACTGCACCAGCATCTACTGCTGCTTTAACTGCACCAACATCACCACGAACCATAACTGTTACTAAACCAGAACCAATTTTTTCGTAACCAACTAAATTTACATTTGCAGCTTTTACCATTGCATCTGCTGCTTCAATGGCGCCAACTAAACCTTTTGTTTCTACCATTCCTAATGCATCTGAAACCATAATAACCTCCTAGATTTAACTAAATACTTATTAAATATATGAAGTAGTACTTGATTTAGGTTCATCCCCTAATGTGCCAAGTAATTTTATACCTACTTCACGAGCTGCTCTAACAGCTTGTCTAACAGCACCAGAATCCCCAGAGAAAGTTAAGATAACTTCGTTAGAATAACTTGTACCCGCTTTAGGGGATGCATAGGATACTACTTCTACATTTGCTGATTTAACCGCTGTATCTGCAAGAACAGTGCCAATAGCAGCTGGACCCGCACACACCATACCAAAGGATTTACCTAGTGGTGTATTAAATACAGACTCTAAACAATAACTAGCACGTGCCGTATATTGGAATTCTAGATGGCCTGCATCATTACTATATACATCACCAAAATATTTTGGCACTGCTTCAAGAGCAATTTCTACCGCACGACGAGCATCAGATACATCATGAGCACCAATATAAATAAGTGATCCGTGACCTGCACCACCCTTAGTATCCCGTGGTAACTCTACAGTAATAATTTCTGTATTAGTTGCCTTAATTGCATCATCTACGGCCATGATTTGTGGACCTGCACCAATGCGGCCACCGATAATACCGATAGACTTAAACTCACCAAGTCCCATAGTTTCTGTTAATAATGGATCTACACTAGCTATTACAAGCCCAATTGTATCGCCCATTGCAGTACCTACAAACTCAGTCACGCCAATAGACGTTTTAGTTGTTTCTTGAGGCTTTTTAATGCCAAGTTCTTCTGATACTTGCCCCATCACTTTTTCTAATAATGCTGTATCCATAGTACCTCCTAACCACCAATAATACAGGTTAAACCTTTTGATTCTACTATTTTTTTATACATTTCCATTTCTTCTTCTGGAATCTTTGGTGTATTCTCTAATTCATACTCTCTACCTAACAGCTCGTACTTTCCTTGTCCATAATTGTGATATGGCAACAAATGTACTTCATGCACATTAGGCATATTTTCCTTCACAAACTCTGCAATACCCCTGATATCTTCTTCGCTTGCATTAAAGCCAGGAATAGTTGGAACACGCACCGTTGTATCGGCTATAGATTGTATAACTTTTGCCGACTCTTTAATTTTTTCATTATCAACACCAGTAAACTTTTTATGTTGTTCTGGATTGACACTTTTTATATCCAATAGAACTAAATCTATATACGGCATAATTTCTTTAACAATCTTTGTGTCATAATATCCTTCTGTTTCTATTGCTGTATGCCAGCCTTGAGCTTTACAAGCTTTAAAGATTTCTTTAGCAAATCTAGGTTGCGTTAATGCCTCACCACCAGACAATGTAATGCCTCCATTGGAGCGAAAGTACTGAGTAGCATCTTTACGAAGTTCTTTTACTACTTCCTCTACAGTCATTAACTTACCTTTCATTGAAAGCGCACTTGTAGGGCAGACCATTGTACACTCTGCACAGTTATCACAGAGTGTGCGATCAATCCAATACGGATTGCTATCTACAATGGCCTGTTTAGGACATGCCCCTTGGCAAGCCTTACACCCTATACAGAGCTGTTTTCGATATAATACTTCAGGATAATATTGTTGTGATTCTGGATTAGAACACCATTTACATCGTAATGGACAGCCTTTCAAAAATACGATTGTCCTGATTCCTGGTCCATCGTGAATGGAAAAACGTTGAATATCAAATACAGTGCCTTGCACACTATAATCTACTGATTCCATACGAACTTATCCTTTAATATATGAACCTACATATTATGTTCTGTACGATTAATGATATCGTCTTGTACTTCTTTTGCTAAAGTAACAAAGTGAGCACTATAACCTGCTACACGAACAATCAAGTCTTGGTTATCTTCTGGATGTTCTTGTGCATTGATTAATGTTTGTTTATCAACAACATTAAACTGAACATGGCTACCTTTTTTATCAAAGAAGCTCTTAATGATAGATACGAAGTTTTTCAAACCTTGTTCACCACCTACCGCAGCAGGAGTGAATTTTTGGTTATATAATGTACCATTTGATGCTTGTGCATGGTCTAGTTTAGCAACGGAGTTAGATGCTGCTGTTGGACCATTAACGTCATTACCTTGACGAGGAGATACACCATCAGCCAATGGTTCTGTAGCCAAACGTCCATCTGGTAAAGCAGCTACATCCTTACCGAATAAAACGTTTGCAGATACTGGGTAGATACCAGCTTGGAATTGACCACCGCGAGGGTTCATATATTTATCAACTTCATCACAGTAAATTTTGCCACAACGATATGCAAGTTCATCAACTTCTTCAATATCATTACCGAAGGAATCAGTATTTTTCAAGATATTATGAATTGTCGCATATTTGCTTGGATCAGATTGAGATTTACAGCCACAGCTAGTGCCTCCACCTTGTTTCAAGTGGGATTCTAATGTAGCAATATCGATAGATCCTGTAGAGGATAAGATTTTCTTAACTGCTTCGTAGATTTGAGCTTCATCTAAAGTAGCTTCAGAAATAGAAGGTGTATATATTGGAGCTGCTGCATCGCTATACCCAAAGTTTGCTTCCAATGCTTCACGCAATTCTTTTAAAGAGATGCGTTTATCTTCAAAAACATTCTTTTGAATTGCATATAAGGAGTCACCTGCATCGGCAACACCAAATGCTTGTGGACCTGTAAAGTTGTAAATTGCACCGCCTTCTTGGCAAGATTTACCGCGCTTAATACAATCATCTACCATAGCTGACATGAATGGTAATGGAGCACGTTCCATATGAGCATAGTCAACTGCATTATCCGCTTTTGCTAAATGACGTACAAAGTATTCCATTTGTTGTTGATATGCTGCAAGGATTTTTTCCATGCTATCTAATTCTTCTAACTCGCCAGTTTTTGGTCCCAATTGTTTACCATTACAACGGCCGTTATTAAGTGTAATTTCAAGAACTTTTGCAATGTTAAAGAACGCTGCATCATGCCAACCTTCTGTACGATGGCCGGCTTGTGGTTCTACGCAACCAATAATACAGTAGTCGCGTGCATCTTTTAATGCTACACCACGAGAAACTAGCGCTAAAATAATAACTTCGTCATTGTAGAAGGCTGGCACACCATAGCCTAAACGAGATACTTCACATGCACGGAACAAGAATTCCATAGGAGAGTTTTGATGTACACGAACGGAGAAAGATGGTGCTGGCAAACGTACATGTGCTACGGCTTCCATACACATATAGGAAACTTCGTTTGTTGCATCTTTGCCTTCTTCATTTTGACCACCTACGCAAAGGTTTTGGAATACTGCATACCCTGCGAAAGCTTGTGCAGAAATTTCATCACGAGTTTTATTGATATCATTCAATTTAACCCAAATACAATCAACTAATTCTTGTGCTTTCACACGATCAATTGGATCATCTTTTAAATATGGATACATATATTGGTCAAAACGGCCTGGGGAGATGGAGTGACCATTAGATTCAATTTGCACCATAATTTGGATAAACCAGAAAGATTGACATGCTTCCCAGAAATTACGAGCGCCAAATTCAGGAACGCGTTCACAGTTAGCTGCGATTTGCTCTAATTCTGCTTTACGAATTGGACAAGATGTTTGACCCACTAATTCACGTGCTTTTTCTGCATAACGATGTGCAAAACGAATAGCTGCATTGTAAGAAATAATAACGGCATTATAAAATTGTTTTTTCTTAATACTGCTTGGATCATCTTCATCTAATGCTTGTAAAGCAGCAACGGTTTCTTCTAATACTCCGCGAAAACCTTTTGCTAAGATTTTACCGTAGTCTACATTTACGTGACCTACACCACCAAAGAAGTAATTACCAACAGTAAATACACCATTTGCAATACAATCTTTTGTATCTGGTTCCATATAAGAATCAGCTAGAGAGTTTGTTGTTTTACCGTCCCAGTATAAGAAAGCATCATGCAATTCACGTTGCACTTTTTCAGAAATTTCAAATGGATCGGCCATACGTTTATGCATAGTATGGAATTCTTTTTCTACCCAATCATAAGAGAACTCTGGACAAATTTCTGTGGAACGTGGGTTAATCGTAATGGAACCAACTACTAGTTCATTATCACGAATCGTAATTGGTAGTTCATTAAAGATTTTTTCAACCGCTTTTGCACGGCGAATAATCGTAGGTTGACCTTCCGTTTCCTTGTAGGATTGTGTAATTAGAACAGCACGCTCTGATTCTACCTGTGGTACTGCATCAATAATTACTTTTCTTAATTTCTCAATTCGTTCTGTGGGTTTACTAAATCCTCGTTCTAGCATTTTCTAACCTCCTAACAACGTAAAATACTCTATCATGCTCTTTTTATCTGTTTTGCTACTTCTCATTATGCAAATCCAGAATACTTAGCATGCATCTTAAGAAAATCGTAGCACAATTCATTTTCATACTGATAAGATTTTTCAATCATGATTATTGTAAATTACAAACCTCTTTATTAGGAGACGGATTTTTTATTTTCAATTTAATCCAGTGTAATTGATAATTATATGAGATTGGTAATATTCAAACCTAATTTGGGTACTTATCGAACCACCTCTTGCATCTCTATTGCTCTATTTATATTTTCTTTCTATACTGAGACTAATTATAGGTAGGAGGTGATTACCATGGCATCACACACAGCTCTTTGTCTTTGGGAAACAAATCGTATTGCTATGGGGTATGCCCTATTAGATCAACTTTTAAAAGATTATCCTATTTCTTTTGTAAAACATTACCGCATATGCCCTGGTAAAGCTTTCTTCTTACTTAGTGCAGATACGGATGTAGTGAAACAAATAGAACATTTCTTTAAAAATAAAGATTACATCCAATACCGTGTCATTACAGGTATTCATCCGGATGTACTTTCAGTATTTCAACAAAAAAAAATGATTCCCTCAGTATCTCACTTGGGAATCTATGAATGTACTACTTCAGTAGCTGCGTTTCATTTAGCGAATTATTTAGCATGGCATCACCATGTAGATTTATTTCATTTGCAAATTGGTGTAGGACTTTGTGGTAAAAGTATTATTACTATTGCTGCATCCTATAGTGATTTGAAAACAATTGAATGTCAATTATCTCTATTATATCCAAAAGATATTGTGAGTCATGCAATAATTTCAGAGCCCTCATCTGAATTGCTCACATGCTTATAGGAGGTTCCATGGAGTCTATACAATCCTTATTGCAACAGGCTCATGCTTTATGGCGTCAGGGCAATGAGCAGGGTATGATCGAATATTTGGAAAAAGTGATTCATCTCTGTCGTTTAGAGCATGATGACAAAAAACTGATCGAGATTTTAAATGAATATAGTGGGTCTCTTCGTAATGTGGGCCGCTATGATGAAGCCATCGCCGCAATTAATGAGTCTCTTCAAATTTTCGAAGAAAATAAAACCTATTCTCCTCAAACATATGCGACAATTTTAATAAATCTCGGGAATACATATCGAGAAAAAAAATCATATTTTGAATCGGAAATGTATTTATTAAAAGCAAAAGAAATCTTTCAATCTATGGGAGATACTTCTTATGCGTATATCGGTTTACTTAATAACTTAGCACTTTTATATCAAGATACTAATAATTACGATGCGGCCCATAAATTACAATTAGAGGCAGTTCATTTATTAGAATCTACAGAGTACCAGGTTCCCCTTGCTATTAGCTATAACAATTTATATGAAATTAGCAAGCATATTAAAGAGCCTAGTGAATTATCTCCCGAAATTTATTTAGATAAAGCCGCCTATATATTGCAACGTGAGGTAGGCACTAGTCACCCTATGTATGCAGCTGTATTAAACAACCGCGCCGATTATGAAATTACCCAACATCACTATGATGAAGCGCTTCAGTTATATCGCGAGGCATTACCTATCGTAAAACACAACTATGGTATAGAGAGCCAAGCCTATAAATCGGTACAACAGAATTTAGAATACGTAAAAGATTTAATCGAAACATTGCAACAAAGCTCTAAACCCTTTCGAAAGACAGGCCTTGAATTAGGCCGAGAGTTATCTCATTATGTGGCTCAAGATGTAGAGTTAAACTTACCAGATATAAGTCCATACATTTGCTTAGCTTTGGTAGGAACTGGTTCGGAATGTCTTGGCTATGATGATGCAGTCTCGGAAGATCATGATTTTACCAAACGTTGCCAGCTATTTTTACCTGATGACATTTATAAGTCTTATAAGGATAAGCTTATATCATACTTTACAAACTATAGCCAAGGTTTAGTACAACTAGAAAGCATTTCACAATTTTATAAGCGTTACACATTATATCCAGAAGGGCCTCAAAGTCCAGCTGAATATCGTCGTATACCACAAGATCTCTTATGTACAGCCACTAACGGAGAAGTATTTTTAGATAACCTAGGAACTTTCACAAATATACGACAAAGATTACTCACCTATTACCCAGAAGATATTAGACTTAGAAAAATCGCCTATGAACTCAATCAACTGGCTCAGTCAGGTCAGTATAATCTACCACGTATGTTACAACGTGGTGATACTGTAGCAGCTCAACTGGCACTTTCTCAATTTGTCAATCATTATATGTTAGCAGTTCATCTTCTAAATAAGTCTTATGCACCTTTTTACAAATGGATTTATCGACATACCTGTAACCTTCCTATACTAGGAAATACTGTAAAATATGGAATTCCAGATGTATTAAACTCATCGTTAAACGATACAAAGCATCACATTGATCATCTATGCAATGCACTTATTCAAGAACTTCAAAGCCATGCATTAAGCAATAGCTCTATCGATTTTTTAACATATCAAGCGAAAGAAGTTATGCAGCGTATTCAAGATCAAGCCCTTCGTACCGAGGACTCATGGGTAGAATAGGAGATATATTATGAAAGATGATTTAATCATATCTATAATCCAACAAGAATGGCCTCTTTTTAATAAAACGCAAAATGTAGGACAGCGGTCATTCTGCCAAGATCAAATGGCTAATTTTATCGTATCCCGTCACGCTTATTGGTCTATGTACTCCACACCTGTCTTGCAATCATACTTACATGACTTAGAAGTAGCGCGTATGAAAGGTCAAAACCTTATCACATACAAGTATGGATATATGATGGCCTACACTCATCCAGATGAGTTCTTAACAATACAGGATAAACTACCACCTATTTCAACAGTCAAACAGTCATTGGTCACTGCGATTATGACAATATATATGAAATGGGAATTAGAAATACAAAAAGAAATGCCTGGTTTCGATACAACCCACAGACCAATTGAAGCAGTAAATAATAGTCAAACTCATACCTCTGTAGAAACCTATATGACAGGAGAACTACAATCTTATTCAGAGTCAACTTTAGAAAATATCTTAGCTCATTTTTTACAATGCTCTAAAAATGCCATCAATCCTGTAAAAGGATATTTAAGTGCCTTACACGCTCAAGTAAAATAAAATATTTGCCACCCCAATCTCCTCTCATAAATATAAGGAAAATAGGCTCTATCTTAGAACTAATTAAGATAGAGCCTATTTTCTTTTTCACTATAATTCTATTTATTCTCCTTCAACCATGCAATAGCATATTCAGCATATACCGCTGATGCAGCAGATAGTACGGTATCATCCATATTAAATCTATTATTATGATGATCGTAGGTAGCCTCTAATTCAGGATTTTGAATACCAATAAAGGCAAAGCACCCTGGTTTATCTTGTAAATACCATGCAAAATCTTCCCCTGGCATTACTTTACGCATTTTAGAAAGCTTGTCTTTACCTAATGTGTCAATAACGACACGTTCCGCCAATTCGCTAGCTTCAGGATCATTAATAGTAGGCGGTACTTTTTTTACATATTCTAATGTAGCAGTCGCTCCATAAGCTTCAGCCGTATGTTCTACTACGCGACGTATAGATTCTACATAATACTCTTCTTGGTCAGGATCAAAGAAGCGTATGGTTCCCCCCATTTTAGCCTCACCAGGGATAACATTCCATTCAGATCCAGAGTGAATATTACCAATAGTGAGTACAAGAGAATCTAAGGCACTCACATTACGCGACACTACGGTTTGTAAGTTCATGACGATAGCACTAGCTACTACAATAGCATCAATCGCCTGATGTGGCTGTGCACCATGGCCTTGTTTGCCTTTTACATTAATAGTAATCTGACTACTTGCAGCCATACGAGGACCTTCTTCTACAGATATAAGGCCTGCTGGTAAGTCAATCCATACATGGCCGCCAAAGATAGCATCTATCTTATCATACCAATCACCAAATTTGATGAAATCTGGTGCACCCGCTCCTGTCTCCTCAGCAGGTTGAAAGGCTAAATATACGTCGCCTTCGATGCGATTTTTCATAGACATTAACATTTTGGCAGCGCCTAGCAAGATAGCCATATGACCATCATGACCACAAGCGTGCATTTTGCCTTCAGTTTCTGATTTATAGTCTACTGTATTATGTTCATGAACAGGTAAAGCATCAATATCAGCACGCAATGCAATAGCCTTACCAGGTTTATCACCATGAATAATACCAACTAAGCCGATGCCACGCTCTGTATCTACATGAACCTCTACGCCCATAGATTCTAATTCTTTAGCGAGAGTCTTTGTCGTTTCAAACTCTTCATTACTTAGCTCTGGATGTTTATGGAAATATCTACGCCAATCTTGAACGTAGCCTTTATATTGTTCGATTAAATCGCGACTATGCACGGCATCGCCTCCTTATAAAATCCCTTAATCAAGGGGAATAACAGGGTAAAAGTAAAAGAAAACGACAGGCATCGCCATGTCGTTTTCTCTATTTCTTATCGGTTGCGCAATACTGCTTGTACCGCCAAGGATACAACAGCTGTTGCAACTGCCACAGCAGCCGTAATTTTTGCTGTTGTGAAAAGTTCTTCTTTTGTAGGTTTTGCTTTTGTAGCAATATCTAATGTTTTTGCTACAGCAGGAACCAACACTTCGTTACGTAAGGATTCTGTATTCATATTTACTCCTCCAATATAGACTGTTTCTTCTAGGGTAACACGAATGAGAACTAAAGTCTATATATTCATCGATTTATTTAAATGGTTATACGGTGACGCAACTATTATAAATAATCTTTATGAAAGTTATCCGAAATATTATTTTGCGGCTAACTCTGCAATAGCTTCAGCTACAATGGTAATCGCTTTTTCCAATTGGTCTTGAGGAATATTAAGAGCCGGTAAAAGACGTACTTTATTTTTCGCAGACAGGCATACAACGCCCTTTTCAAGACATTTTGCAATGACTGCTTTTGGATCTACTGTAGTTTCAATACCAAGCATAAGGCCCATGCCGCTCACACCTAGAATACCAGGTTTGCCTGCTAAGGTAGTTTTTACATAGTCTCCTTTTGCTTTTACAGAATCTAAGAATTCTGGTGTTAAACGATTAATGATAGTATTGCCTGCTGCCGCACAGATTGGATTGCCACCAAAGGTTGTAGCATGTGCACCAGCATTTAACACATATTGCATCTTTTCATTGAATAATGTAGCCCCCATAGGAAGGCCACCTGCTAAACCTTTTGCAGTAGATACTACATCTGGCTCAATGCCAAATTGTTGGTATGCATATAGACTACCAGTACGGCCATTACCAGTTTGTACTTCATCGATTAACACGAGTTGATCGTGTTCATGAGCATATTTTGTAACAGCTTGTACGAACTCTTTATCTAGTGGCATAACACCACCTTCACCTTGAATAGGTTCCATCATGATGGCACAAACTGCAGGATTATCAAGAACTTTTAAGGCCGCATCAATATCATTAGCAGGTGTATGAATAAAACCTTCTGTAAATGGGAAGAAATGTTGATGGAATACATCTTGGCCTGTAGCAGACAAGGTAGTAATAGTACGACCATGGAAGCTATTAACTAAGGTGACAATGACATGACGATCTTCACCGTATTTGTCATGGCTATATTTACGAGCTGCTTTGATAGCACATTCATTGGACTCTGCACCAGAGTTAGAGAAAAATACCTTCTTCATACCTGTTTTAGCACATAATTGTTTTGCCAATTCAATTTGCGGCAAAGAATAGTATAAATTTGAAATGTGGTTCAACGCATGAGATTGTTTTGTCACGGCCTCTGTCCATTCATCGTCATCGACACCAAAAGCTGTTACGCCGATACCAGATCCAAGATCGATGTATTCTTTACCATTTACATCCCATAAAAGAGAACCTTTACCCTTTTCAAAACATACATTAAACCGGCCATACGTATTGGCTATATATTCTTTATCTTGTTGTTCAAAATCGATTCTATTACTCATTACATCCTCCAAACGTACGGTCGCGCCGTCGTCTATCTATGTGAAAGGTAACGATAGTAATAAATACTTACCATCGTTATACCTACTATATTACTTTACAAACATGGTGCCAAGACCTTCATCAGTTAATAGCTCGATAAGAATGGCATGTGGAATCTCGCCATTGATGATAAACACCTTTTGAGCTCCTGATTTGATGGCCTCTAAGCAGCAATCCACTTTTGGGATCATACCGCCAGCGATAATCCCCTCTGCTTTTAATTGATCCGCCTCTGCCATAGTGATTTTAGAGATTAGAGAACTAGGATCATGCACATCTCGTAATACACCATCAATGTTAGTCATGGCCACCATTGTTTCTGCCTTAAGGGCACCGGCAATTTTTGCGGCTACTGTATCAGCATTGATATTATATGTCTTACCATCAGCCCCCATACCAATGGAAGAAATGACAGGAATATAACCTCTACTGATAACATCATCGATAATACTTGTATCAATCGTATCGATAGAACCTACATAACCAAGCTCATCATTTTGTTTATGAACTTGAATCATATTACCATCCACACCACAGAGACCAACAGCCTTACCACCAAGGTCTGTTAAATCTGCTACAAGGCCTTTATTAACCTTGCCGGCTAATACCATTTGTACTACATCCATTGTCGCTTCATCAGTGACACGCAAGCCATTTGCAAAATGCGATTCAATCTTCATGGCATCTAGTGTGCTATTAATAGCTGGTCCGCCGCCATGAACGAGTACAACTTTTACCCCTACCAATTGAAGCAGCATTAAATCCTTCATAACGGATTTCTTTAATTCTTCATCAATCATAGCATTGCCGCCATATTTAACGACAACGTATTGATCTGTATATTGTTTAATATATGGAACGGCCGCAGTTAAGATATGCGCCCGCATTGCATTTGTTACGTCCTTCATAGTTCCCTCTCTAACCTAGTGCTAGGCCTGTATCCTCAGGCAAACCTAAAGCAATGTTCATACATTGAACAGCAGCACCAGAGGCACCTTTGCCTAAATTATCGAAAATAGCATGAACCATAATGCGTTCATCGTTGCCAGTCACATAGATTTTCATGCTATCTGTGTTGCTCAATTGATTTGCATTTAACATGCCTGTATTACTACCCTCAGTAAATGGTACGACAGTAATGATCGGACTATCTTTATAAAAGTTTTCCAATGCCTGTTGCACTTTATCAATGCTTATTGGCTTTTGACATAAACGACTGTGAATGCCTACCGTTACTTCCATGCCAGAATAATAATCGTCAACGATAGGAATAAAAATAGGTGCTTCACTAAGTCCACATATATGCTGCACCTCAGGCAAGTGCTTATGTTGTTGACTAAGACCATATTGACGCGGTGCATAGAGGAAATAATCCTTTGGTTCACTTTCATATTGGCCAATCATCTTTTTACCACCACCGCTATAGCCTGTTAAGGATGTGATAGTGAAAGGATAATCTGTTGGCACAAGACTAGCTTTTACAAGAGGTGCAATACAAGCAATCATTCCACTCGCATGACAACCAGGGTTAGCAATATGTTTTTCAGTAGCGATGGCTGTTTTATAATCCGCACCGAGCTCTGGGAAACCATAGGACCAATCAGCAGCCGTTCTAAAGGCAGTTGATGTATCAATTACCTTACATGGTAATTCACCGATAGCGGCCATGATTTCTTTAGATGCAGCATCAGGCAAGCAGAGAAATACAATATCTGCCTCTTTAGCTACCTCTTTAATAGCCTCTACATTTTTACGATCCTCATCAGCTGTAGCTAATAGCTCTATATCTTTTCTATCGGATAACCGTTCATGAATTCTTAAACCTGTTGTGCCTTCATGACCGACAATAAATACTTTATAAGGTGCCATAATAAACCTCATTTCTCACCTATTGGTGACTCACACCTATTTATACAGTTCTCAGTTATTACTTTCAGCGATTATAAATAGGAAACAAACTATACGATTCATCACCTTCTAGGGAGATGAAATTATTTCAAAGGATAGTCACTAAATGTAGCAACCATAACAGCTTTGATAGTATGGAGACGATTTTCTGCTTCTTGAAATGCTAAGGAGTTTGGACCTTCAAATACCTCTTCCGTTACCTCAATACCATTCATGCCGAACCGTTCAAAGATATCTTTACCTACTTGAGTTTCCGTATTGTGGAATGCTGGCAAGCAGTGACAGAATTTTGTATTTGGATTACCAGTTAATGCCATCATTTCAGCGTTAACTTGGAATGGTTTAAACGTATTGATACGTTCTTCCCACATATCGTATGTATCACCCATAGTTACCCATACACCTGTATAGATTACATCTAAGCCTTTAACACCTTCTGCTACATCGTCTGTACATGTGATGGTAGCACCTGTTTCTTTCGCAACTTTCAAGCATTCTTCATAGAATGGACCGGCTGGCCAGTATTGTTTAGGACCGATAAGTCTAAAGTCCATACCCATTTTAGCGGCGCCGCTCATTAAGGCATTACACATATTAGATTGACCATGACCCACATAAGCATAGGAGATTTCATTCAATGGTTTATCAATATTTTCTTGAAGCGTCAAAAAATTCGCTAATGTTTGTGTAGGATGATCCATATCGGTAAGGCCATTCCAAACAGGTACGCCAGAATAATCAGCTAATGTATCTACATCGGCTTGATCAAAACCTCTAAACTCGATAGCATCATACATAGATCCTAGAACACGAGCTGTATCTTTTAAGGATTCTTTTTTATTCATTTGGGAACCTGTAGGGCCAAGATATGTTGTATGAGCACCTTGGTCCGCAGCACCGACTTCAAAGGCACAACGTGTCCGTGTGGAGTCTTTCTCAAAAATCAACGCAAAGTTTTTGCCTGCTAATGTTTTGATTTCTTTGCCTGCTTTTTTATCAGCTTTTAATTTTGCAGCCAAGTCCAAGAAGTATTTAATTTCTTCTGGTGTGTATTGAAGCATTGTTTTAAATGATGTATGTTGTAAACTTTTCATGATAACCTCTTATTTCAAACTACTTATTTAATTACTTTTCTTGTAAAAATTCGGCGGCAATAGCAGCCATCATTGTTATACCAGGTTCCAGAATGCTTTCATCAATGGTGAAAGCCTCATTATGCAAGGCCGGATTACCTTCAAATCCAGTACCTAACCAAAGGAAAGCACCTTTTATTTTATGAAGATA
>URQX01000011.1 GCA_900550175.1 uncultured Veillonella sp. | reverse complement strand
TAACCAGCATAAACAGCACTCATATAATAATGACCTAATTCTCGCTTCGATGCTGGTGCATCATTCTTTAATCGTACAATAAGGTCTTTATCTACCGTTAGTTGTGAACCAAAGCCATTATAAATACCTGTAACATTCTTACTTTTACCAGCCTCTGTTAAGCTTTTACCATGTACATTAACTGTTAATGTATCCTCTATGTGTTTAACCTCAGGTTGCGTTTGTACTGGTGAGCCCATTGTTAAACCGAGTAACTCCTCTGCTTTATCGCTAGTGGCATTAATTTCTGTAGCCATAGCAGTATAAGAAATACCAGTCAAAACTAAGGCAGCCATCATAGCAGATAAATGGCGATGTAACTTCATAATTCTCTCCTTCTTATATCATGCTTATCATACTCTCACTAAATCACATAAAATTTATAACACCTAAAAAGCACAAAAAGACCCCCTTAGTCCAACTAAGGAGGTCTTCTATTTACTCACACACTCGGTAAGTACTAAAATTACTAATTATTATTCTTCAGGAGAAATAAGGAAGGACAATGCACTAAAATATTTATTTTGTTCCCCTTTATTTTGTGTAGGGAATGCAACTTCAACACCTACTACATTTAAGCCATCTGCTGTAACAGCTACAGTAGCTTTACCATTTTCATCGGCTTTAGCTTCACCAGTTAAATCATTTACTAAATCTTTGATAAGAGGTGCATTCGCATATGGTTTACCATCTTTAAACACTTGGATTTCATATGTATCACCTTTTCTTAATGTCAATGGATTAACAGAAGGTACAATTTGAATAAATGCATTCTTATCTACAAATGGTTTTGCTTGTGCATTCCAGTAATGAACATCATATTTGATAGCATGTGTACTCTTAACCGCACCAGGAACTTCGGTGATTGGTTTATGAATTGTTTTACCATCTTTAGTCTTAGTCCAGTAGCCATAATCAAAATTAGTTACAGTTACACCAAGGTCTGCTGGTGGAATAATAGCTACATTTTTTTCATGCTTCACAACTTGTACAGGAATTTGTTTGCCTTGTACATCATATGCAGTAATATTTTTTACCATATCTGCACTATAAGCATTATCTACAGGACCCTCACCTAATACAAGTACTTTTTCATCTGTACGGTTAGCGAAGAACACACCATGTGCATCAACAGAAGAGCATACATAGCCTGCAGCTAAACCTACAGCAAATAAAGATGCTAAAATTTTCTTATTCATAAGAACCTCCATAATCAATAATTGATTTCAACAAACTTGCTATTATTATACATCAATATGGATATTCCGTATATACCGATACCCGTATCAGCAAGATATTATGCAAACTCCATATATACAAGGTTCTATATTCCTATTAATCATAAATGATAAAATTATCACCAATTTTTCATATGAATATAATAAATAGGAATATCTTCTTTGTTATATATAACAAAAACGACGCCCCCATAGGAGCGTCGTTTTATATCACTAAGGATATTATTTTTTGTTTTTAGCAGCTTTCGCACGTGCGTTACGATCAAGGATTGTTTTACGCATACGAATACTTTCAGGTGTTACTTCAACAAGTTCGTCATCGTTGATCCACTCAAGAGCTTGTTCCAAGGAGAAGATACGAGGTGGAGTCAAGCGAACTGCTTCATCAGAGGAGCTAGAACGCATGTTAGTAACGTGTTTTTTCTTACATGGGTTAACATCCATATCAAGTTCACGAGTGTTTTCACCGATAACTTGGCCTGCGTACACGTCTTGGTTAGGACCAACGAACAATGTACCACGGTCTTGAACAGAGTTCAAACCATATGGAGTAGTTTCGCCATTTTCGAATGCTACCAAGGCACCGCGTGTACGGGAAGGAATTTCACCTTTGTATGGTGCATAGCCATGGAATACATGGTTCATGATACCATTACCTTTTGTAGCTGTTAAAAATTGTGCACGGAAACCGATCAAACCACGAGCTGGAACTACGAATTCCATACGAAGGTAACCAGCTAATTCAACCATATTAGTCAATTCAGCTTTACGTTGACCAAGGTTTTCCATTACTGTACCCATGAATTCTTGAGGCACGTCGATAGTCAATGCTTCAAGTGGTTCGCACAATTGGTCGTTAATAGTTTTGAAGATTACGCGTGGTTTACCTACTTGTAATTCATAGCCTTCACGACGCATAGTTTCAATCAATACTGCCAAGTGCAATTCGCCACGACCAGATACTTTGAAAGCATCAGCAGAATCAGTTTCTTCAACTTTCATAGAAACGTTAGTTTCTACTTCGCGGAACAAACGATCACGTAAGTGACGGGATGTAACGAATTCGCCTTCGCGGCCAGCGAATGGAGAGTTATTTACGGAGAATACCATGGACAATGTTGGTTCGTCGATGGAGATAGATGGCAATGCTTCAGGATTTTCAGCATCTGCTACAGTTTCACCAATATTAATATCGTCGATACCAGCGAATGCAATGATATCGCCCATTTCAGCTTCGTCAGCTTCAACACGGTTCAAACCATTGTATGTGTATACGCGACCAATTTTCGCTTTACGAGTGCTTTCGCCATTCATAACAGCTACTTGTTGGTTAGTTTTCATTTTACCACGAACGATACGGCCTACTGCGATTTTACCGATAAAGTTATCGTAATCTAGTGTAGTAACCATGAATTGAAGAGGACCTTCCATGTCGCCTTGTGGTGCAGGAATTTCTTCGATCAATGTTTTGAACAATGGTTCCATGTTTACTGCTTCATCATCCCAATTAGTTTTAGACACACCAGAACGAGCAGATGCGTAAACTACAGGGAAATCAAGTTGATCATCATCAGCTTCAAGTTCCATGAACAATTCAAGCACTTCATCTTCAACCTCTTTAACGCGTTGGTCAGGACGGTCGATTTTGTTGATAACTACGATTGGTTTCAACTTTTGTTCTAATGCTTTACGCAAAACGTATTTAGTTTGAGGCATTGGACCTTCATAAGCATCTACGAGAAGCAATACGCCGTCAACCATGTTAAGTACACGTTCTACTTC
Organism: uncultured Veillonella sp.; assembly: GCA_900550175.1. GTDB lineage: Bacteria > Bacillota > Negativicutes > Veillonellales > Veillonellaceae > Veillonella. Next base: position 22,412 of record URQX01000011.1, on the reverse strand, counting down.
GCCACCGAAGTCAGCATGGCCTGGAGTATCAACGATGTTGATTTTAATACCATCATGCATAACAGCAGTGTTTTTAGACAAAATAGTAATACCGCGTTCACGTTCCAAGTCGTTGGAGTCCATTACGCGTTCTGCTACTTTTTCATTTTCACGGAACACATGGCTTTGTTTTAATAACGCGTCCACCAAAGTAGTTTTACCATGGTCAACGTGGGCGATAATCGCTACATTACGAAGATTTTCGCGAATCATAAGATCCTCCCTTTAATTCTTTCAGTATATTCTATATCACATAGCACTTGTGAAAGTAGCTATGTAGGTATATTCCCAAAATTGGCAACACTTAATTATAACGCACTCTATAGAAAAAAGTCAAAAACACTGTAAAAAAAGATTTCTTATGAAACCGTCCCCCCCAAAAAAGAGTTACGTTACATAAGAAATCTTGTATTAATATTTAGTTGGTATTAGTCTTCACCAATCATGCGTACTTCTGGTTCGAGATGCACACCGTGTTGATCATACACACGACGTTGTACTTCACTAATCAAGTCGAGTACATCCTTCGCACTAGCACTGCCAGTATTGATTACAAAGCCTGCATGTTTGTTGGACACTTGCGCATCACCTACAGATAAGCCCTTTAGGCCTGTTTGTTCAATCAATGTACCTGCAAAGTACCCTGGTGGACGCTTAAAGGTAGACCCGGCACTAGCAAATTCTAAAGGTTGTTTGGATTCGCGTTTTTCTGTTAACTCATCCATACGCGCTTTGATAGCATCCTTGTCGCCTGGATTTAGCGTCATTACCACTTCGCCAATAACCTCATGATTATCGTGGAACACGCTGTGACGATATCCGAAATCTAAATGAGATGCATCGTACTCCTTGATATTTCCTTCAAAATCTACAGCAAGTACTGATGTAACTACATGACTCATTTCCCCATCATAAGCACCGGCATTCATGAATACAGCACCACCCAATGTTCCTGGAATACCGATGGCAAACTCAAGACCAGATAGACCATTTTCCCAGGCAAATTCAGACGCATCTTTTAACATATACCCAGAACCAATGCATAATACATTATCATTGCAATCCATGATTTGGGTCATATGACGAACCGATACAACGGCACCGCGGATGCCACCGTCTTTCACCAAAATATTGGAACCGCAACCAATAACAGTTACAGGCACTTTGAGTTCATGAATGGTGCGTAGCGTGAAGCTCAACTCAGCCATTGTAGTAGGTTCAATAAATAAGTCAGCAGGGCCACCGATTTTAAAGGTTGTATGATTACAAAGCAGCTCCTGTTCTCGTACACGTGTACTTGGTAATTCTTTTAATAAGGCAGTTTTTAATGCCTCAATGTTGTGGTTGTTGTTCGCCATGATCTAACACTTTCATCCCCTCAGTGATTGGTTCACTAATGATTTTATAAATATCATTAGAGATTTGGCTCCAACGCATTTGTGCTTGTAAATAAGCAGTCGCTGCAGCATTTTCTTGAATTTGAGGCATCATTTCCTCTTGTTTCTTTTGCAATTCATCAGCTTCTGGTGCACCAGATAACTTTGCGTATTCCCATTGCATTTGTTGTGCCATAAATGTGCGTACCAACGCCGCTGCTACTGCGTCAGCTTTCAATGCTTCTTGAGCAGCCATTAATTCTTTGTACTCTTCGGATTCACGCATAGCGTGAGCTAAATCATGAGCTTTATCGTAGTTCATAATATCCTCCTCTAACAACACCAGTCGAAATACTACCTGTCATGAAGATTGGGTAGGATTTCTAACACATATTTATTGTATATCTCTCAATGGTGAAAGTATATTTATTTATGTTGAATCCAGTTGCCTTCAGCCTTAAGATCTGGATAATCAAGTTGCCGCATCGCTTCATAAGCTATGATAGCTACTGCATTAGATAGGTTTAAAGAACGCGCTTCATCTACCATTGGTATACGAATGCATGTTTCTTCATTACCTTCTAATAAGCTTTCAGGCAAGCCTCTTGATTCAGGACCAAATACAAGCATATCTCCGATTTCATACTTTACCTCTGAGTGGGTATGCTTTGCCTTTGTAGTAGCGTAGAAATATCTGCGATCAGGATATTTCTCATACAATTCTTGAATATTTTCATGTACCTGTACATCTACCAAATGCCAATAATCGAGACCAGCTCGTTTTACGTGCTTATCATCGATAGAAAAGCCTAGTGGTTTGATTAGGTGCAAGGTCATGTGATTGGCGGCGCATAAACGCGCTATATTTCCTGTATTGCCAGGGATTTCTGGCTCATAAAGTACTATTTCCATTTTCGTTCCCCTATTCTTTATATCTATATTATTCTACAAAGGAACGCACAAAATGTCCACTTTTACCGCCTTCTTTTTCTACAAGATAGGTAGGGCCCATAATCATGCCTTTATCGATGGCCTTACACATATCGTATACGGTGAGTAATCCCACTTGAACAGCTGTAAGGGCTTCCATTTCAACGCCCGTTTTTCCCGTCGTTTTAACGGTAGCACGAACCTTGACAGCCTTATTATGGTCTTCGTCAGTACAAGCAGGACTTTCACCATCCACTAATGTGCAGTGAACCTCAACCTTTGTGAGTGCCAATGGATGGCATAGAGGAATTAAATTACTCGTTTGCTTAGCCCCCATAATAGCGGCTAATTGAGCTACACTAAGGACATCGCCCTTTTTCATCGTCCCTGCAGCAATGCGCTCATAAATAGCATCATTGATGGCTATAAAACCTTCTGCAACAGCGGTGCGAGATGTAATATCCTTATCGGATACGTCTACCATCCAAGCGTTACCATCTTGGTCAAAATGTGTTAAATCCATAATATATCCTTACTAATTCTGCATAAATTATCATCAATAGTTTTATTTTCATTTATTATATTATACAATAGAATTAAGATTTATATGTATAAGGAAGGAAGTGTTCCTATGAAAACAAAACTAACTTATTTTGGTCACGCTTGCTTTATGCTCACACGCGGTGATGTATCCATGATTTTTGACCCATTCTTAACTGGTAATACATGGGATACCGCTAAAAAAGAAGATATTAAATGCCAATATATCTTTGTTAGCCACGGTCACGATGACCATTATGGCGATACAGATTTCATCGCTAAAACAAATGATGCACTCGTTATCTCTACGGCCGAGGTAGCTGGTAAAGCAGCCGCTGCTGGTTGTCGCGCTCATGCTATGCATTTAGGCGGTAAATTTGACTTTGAATTTGGTTCTGTTCGCATAGTACCAGCCTTCCATGGTGCTGGTATTCCTGGCGGTCATGCAGCCGGTTGTATCGTAGACTTCTACGGAGATATTGTATACTTCGCAGGTGATACAGCTCTATTTAGCGATATGAAATTATTAAATCGCTTCGGTGATATCGACTATGCGTTGCTCCCTATCGGTGATAACTTCACAATGGGCGTTGAAGATGCAGCGCTTGCAGCCTCTTATGTAAAAGCTCGTATCTCCATCCCAATTCACTACAAAACATGGCCTGTAATCGACCGTGAACCAGGCGTATTTACAAGCTTAGTAGAAGGTAAATACAACCAAACAGCGCTTATCATCGATCCAGGTTCTTCTATCGAACTTAATAGCTAATGTAATAGAATATCAATTACATAGAAATGACGCAATTCCAATGAATTGCGTCATTTTTTATATTCTTTTACAAACAAGCCCTATACGAATCCAAGATATATCCATATTTATATAAAAATAAGGACTATATCTCTTGGTTTGCCATGGAGAAGCCCCCACGATTGGACATACGTACAAATTCGTCTATATCCTGTGTTTCATCCACACCTACATAGCCCAGCTCGCGAACCATACCGTATGGATTATGCAAGGATAACTGAGGGTTTTCACCGGTAAGGACCCACAAAACCTTATAGCCCCTAGGAGCTTCACGCAGACGTTCCTCTCCTTTGCCATCCGTGAAGTATACTAGCAAATCTACACGATTCTGATTAGCTAATGCAAACACTGGAGAAAATGCTGTAGAACCGCGTACATCAAGGCGAGGCTTTACATCTTTTACAGATTCCATCGTATACGTACGTCGTACCTCATTATCACATTCTACAACAGTGATACGATGATTATAAGCGTGTACAATTTGCAGTACTTGCTCTAACGCGTTCGTAAACTCTGCATCGGTAATACTACCACTCATATCAAGAGCGACCCACACATTGGCCTTATGTTGACGCAAGGTACCAGATAACTCCAAGCGCTCTGGCTGACGTCGATTGCGACGCATCGTCGTCTTTTTGTACCCACTAGCGACCTTGCCCATGAGCTTTTTAAGGTAGAAATACCATGGCAGAGCACGGCGAGTCTTCTGGAATGTATCAATAAGACTTTTAACATACCCTTCCATATCACCTTTTGAGGCCTCGTTGATATAGCGTTCTGTAATTTGGTCCATCGTATCTGTATCGATCGCGTCGGATTCATCCCAAATATCATGGCTCGTTTGAGGATCAAACTCCATCGCCACAGCCGTATCAGAATTGTCTACTGGTACAAAGAGTTCAGGTTTTTCATTCATTGCCTTATCAATGGCTTTCGCATAGTACTCAATGGTGCGGAATCGTTTGAGTATCAAGCCAAAACGTTTATTTACATTGGCTACAGTAACCGCATCACGATCCACATGTTCTAAGTAGTCGTTTACAACCATGTCCATCGCCATATGTACGGCCGTTTTATTAAAGCTTTGGCTCAATGCTTTTACCCGCATCAAATGGGCAGAAATGATATGCAGAATCTCACGCTTAATACCATCCTTCATTACATCTGGCGGTTGCCGTAGTAAGATGAAAGGATTGACATATAATACATAGCCACCTTGTTTTAAGTTAATACCAAAGGCACTAGTCATGTCAAAGCGAATGCGATGGGCCATTTGCAAATAGAAATAACCAAAGAATTGGTCCTCTTCAAGTAACAGGCTATTCACATCATGTAGAATATGCCACAACCGTTGCTCATAAGCAGGTGTCATCACTGCGTGCTGCATAACAGCAAGGTCTGTACCTTCTACCTGTATCTCGTCTAGAGCACGACCTATGGTCCCTATATGACTATCTGACATATTGTGATTCATCATATCTGCTGCTATACGTTCTGGTTCCATGCTATGATGTTGTGATTCATAACTATCTACATAGGATTCGTAAGCAGCATAGATGTGCGTGTATAAGGCCTCCGCTTCCCGATGAATGCGCTCTCGCTTTGCATGCCATCGATCAAGAGCTTCGATGGCGTTTTCATCGTAGGCCCCTGTTTTCTCCCATCCATCTATATGGGTAAGTAAGTCAGACGCATCGCGAATATCGTCTTTATCTAAATTTCGTTGCATCATTCCACCTCCTTTTCGTTAAACATCAGATTGTATTTATATCATGTTCTATATATCGGTTATTGTATAACCAATCATGCACAAAATGCCTTTATCCATATAGCTAACTTCATTTAGTTAGCTATGTGGCAGAACTATTTTTGTGCTTCAAAGAAGGTGTCTACAAATAAATCATCTTCAATGGCATAAGCGTAAACACCTTCGTAAGTGTTACGCAAGTCTTTCATAACTGCTACACGTAAATCACCAGGATACAATGTAAGGAATTCAATGAAGTGATGAACTTCTTCAGCATTACTATTTCGATTCAAACGATGCAACATATTTTTAGCCGCTACATATAAACGAGTTGGGCTTTCACCTTTAACCTGTTCAGCCATAGACATAATAGCACCTGGTTTTTGAGCCGCTGCCAATACATCATCAAAAGTAATGAGAGGTTCTTGATCAGATTCAACAAAATTTACGAAAGCCTCCGCAATGAGTTTACCTACGTTACCGCGGATAACATTCATAAATACTTCGCGACTATATGCTGAGCCTTCTTGATTTTTATAAATTGTATATAACCCAGATACGCGTTCAAAGGAACGTGGTGTAGCATCAATGTCATCTTCATGACGTTGGTTTAAATATTCTGGATAAGAAGAAATGAATTCAATAACCTTTTCTTCAATCCCCGCACCAATAGCCCAGTCAATCCATTGCATGTAATCAGCATTCATATAGAGCCATACAAAACGGTTTTGTTGTGCCGGGTCCATATCAATTGTTTGATAGTCAAAAGAATCCTCAGGGTTCATAGCGGCGATAATACGCACTTGGTCGCTTAAAGAAAAGCCATTAATTTCACGATTCAAAATAAGGTTCATTAACTCTTGTTGCACCGCATGTTCTGCACGGTTAATTTCGTCGATAAACAGCAATACTTGGCGCCCTTTATCTACTGCTTGAGCCACATGTTCCAATGTATGATGCACAGCATACACCGTAGTCTTTACGGAATGCGTATTACCATGACCATCTGTATGTGTTACAGACTCTACAGTCGGTAAACCACCAATTTCACCTTCTTTTAAGAGGTTACCGTCAATTGTTACCAATTCCCAGTCATGCTCAGCAGCTACACGCGCCGCAAGAGATGTTTTACCAATGCCCGTTTCACCAACGAGCAAAGGTACTTGATTAGCAGCAAGAACTAACTCTACGCTTGCCATTGTATCTATAAAGTTCATTGTATCTCCGTTCTAATATTTCAAATATTCACTAACTGCAATTTTCTTAACAGCCCTAGTTCCATAAGCATCTATAAGTGACAATAGATCGATAAGCCATTTAGATTGACGTCCACCGATAGCTTTATTGTTGATCAATTCACGAATATAGTCCTCATCAACTGTTTCACTAGAGATCGCTCTAATAATGATAGATTTAACCTCATCCACAGTAACGCCTAAATTATTTGGTATATACCCCAATGTGGCAGCACTTACACTAAATAGGTGCAATGCCAATTCCTTTGTAAGCTTTGTGATTTGTCGCATTGCTTGTGGATCTTGTTTAACTGCCGCTTCTAAAACCGTTACGCTAGGCTCATCAATATAGCGCAAGGCCAAGTAATTCTCTTTAACTGCTTGCAATTGTACGGCTTCACTAGGCTCCTTAATATATTGCAAAGCATCGTAGTTGGACTTTACAGCTTCTAACTGCAGTGCTTCAGATGGATTTGCAATATAGCGAATAGCCCACCCAGATTGATCGAGTGCACATTGAATAACTGCATCAGATGGGTTGTCGATATATTCTAAAACAGCCCAATCTTTTTCCACCAAGGCCTGTAATAGTTCTTCTGTAGGATGTTCCACGAATTGTATGGCTCGTGGTGATTGTGAAAGCGCCGTTTCAATAACCTTTTCGGTAGGTTCTTTAATGTATTGCAACAACATGCCATTTTGAGCTACACAGGTAAGTTGCATTGCTTCTGTAGGATTAGGAATATTCCTAATTCCATGTGGATTATTGGTCAGCGCCGTTATGTATTGTTCTTCTGTCATACTAACCTTCATTTCTATCTAAAAAGGCCATACGAATACGTATGGCCTATACTGAATTCTATTTTTATTGTATCACATTTTTTCGATATAATTATATCTCTTTCGTATACTTACTACATCGTTAATGCATCTAAATCAGAATTATTCCCAATTACTAATAATTTATCATCTTCACCGAGAATAGTAATTGGATTTGGCGGAACTTCTAAATCCTCGCCGCGTCTTATGCCTACTGCATTAAGATTATATTTCTCACGTAAATTAGAGGCCTTTAAGTTAGCCCCCACCAAGAATGTTGGCACTTTAATTTCTATAAGACTAATATTTTTAGATAGTTGTAAATAATCCATTACATGGTCTCTAGTTAAAAACTGTACAAGGCGTAATGCCATATCGTATTCAGGGTAAATCACTTGATCTACACCTATTTTATGAAGCATTTTGCCTTGTATATTATTTTCAGCCTTGGCCACAATTTTAGGTGCATCTAATTCTTTAAGAAGCATAGCTGTCATTAAATTAGCTTGAAGATTTCCACCTATAGCCACAATAACCATATCAAACTGGCTTAGGGCCAATTCTTTGATTGCCTCTTCATCAGTTGTATCTGCAACTATAGCATGTGTTATAAATGGAGAAATTTTCTGTACAACTTCTGGATCAATATCTACACCTAATACCTCATGCTCCATGGAAGCTAACATCTTGGCAACAGTGCCACCAAATTGACCAAGACCTATTACTGCTATCGTTTTATGTTTCATATATGCCCCCTTTTATATTCAATCTAATCTATTTTTATAACAATACACGCTCTTCTGCATAGCTAATTGGTTTAGTCGGTGCCGTTCTTAGCGCCCAAGTACCAATAACAGTCATAACCCCTACACGACCTGTAAACATGACAAGCATTAACACCCATTTACTACTTTCAGATAAATTAGGTGTAATACCCGTTGTAAGGCCTACGGTCCCAAAGGCAGAAGTTACCTCAAAAAGCAGACGAATAAAGTCATATGGCTCATCCCAAGCCAAATAACAAGTAGCAAATAAAACAAAAAGGATAGATAAAAAGATTATCCCATTTGCCTTAAGTACAGTAATCAACGAAATACGACGTTCAAAAACCTCTGTATCAGGACGGTTATTAAATAATGTACGCGCTGCTAGAAAAGCGACGGCAATAGTACTAATCTTAACACCGCCCCCTGTAGAGTTAGGACCTGCCCCAATAAACATAAAAATGATGGTAATAAACAGTGTAATTGGATGTAAATCATTATAATCTACAGTTGCAATCCCCGCTGTACGAGGTGTAATCGATTGAAACAGAGATGCCATGACCTTGTTCCATATAGGTAAAGGGCCAAACGTTTTGGGATTCGCCCACTCAACCCCCAAGAAAATAATCGTTCCTAAAAGGATGAGCGCCGTTGTACCAACTAACATTATTTTTGTATGTAGTTTTAAATCTACAAATCGTCGTAGCTTGCGATGCGACCAAATATCAAATGTTGCAAGATAACCAAAACCACCTATTACAATAAGGGCCATTGTATTCATATTAAATAATACATCGCCCACCATAGCATAAGGTAGATCATTATCAAAGAATATAAATCCTGCATTACAAAAGCTGGAAATAGATTGCATAATCCCCGTATATAAAGCAGCATCACCAATATAGGGATATAGCTGAATGGTATAGATAATACCACCAATTATTTCGACACAAAAGGTATAAATGGTTAGCTTCTTCGTAATGTGTAGAAGCCCTTTCATACCATCTTGCCCTACATCCTCTGACAAAAGCACGCGATTTTTCAAACCTACCCGTCGCCCTAATACTAGAGCAATAATAGTGGTAAAGGAAACAATCCCCAAACCACCTAATTGGATAAGGATTACCATGATGATTTTGCCAAACAAGGACCAATAATGATAGGTATCTACTGTTGACAAGCCAGTTACAGAAACACAAGATACTGCGGTAAAAGCTGCATCTACAAGCGTTGTACTATGGTCTTGAGCATTTGATATGGGCAACATGAGTAATATCGTCCCTATAGTCATGGTAGCAAAAAAGCTAAGGGCTAATAGGCGATAAGGATTTTGTTGCATATATTGCTGAACTTGATTTTTTGAAGTATTTTTCCACATAACTGTAGTCCTATCCTATTAGTTCCTGTACTGACTTTAACGTTGGTAGTGGACTGCGCCCGCCTATGCCTTGTGTATTTAAAGAAGCTACAGCAGATGCAAAAATAGCTACTTTTTCCAAGTCACTATGGGCACAACCTTTAAGTAACTCAACAGCACATAAAGAGGTATCACCTTGAACCGCATTGGTCAAACTTACTTTAGCACTCTCACTATGTAAAACATTAGAAAGTTTAGCTAAAAAGGCACCATGGAAACTATCCCCCGCCCCTGTTGTATCAACAACGGCCTCTTGAGGAAACGGTTTACAACGATAAGAAGTGCCATCAGGCCACACAAAATAACTACCATTAGCACCATCCGTAACACCAGCAATACATGCACCTCGTTCATGAATGATACGACAAGCATCTTCTAAATTAGTTGTGCCCGTATATTTTTCAGCATAATCACGAGCTACGATAACGATATGACTAGCTTCTGTAATAGGCTTCATATCTTCATCGTAGCGCTGAGCACCACCGTCAAGAGAAATAATGGTACCGACTTCCTTTGCTACATCCATAGCAGCGCGCATGAGTGTTCTATGACGTCCATTAATATGCAAAATCATAGAACCATTAATTAACCGTTTATGAGCATCCAAGAACGCTGGTTCTCTTGCTGTAGAGCGTTCAAAGAATACTGCGCGCTCTCCTGTACTATGTTTTACGAGAATCGTTGCTACACCGCTCTTAGCACCACATTCCACTTGAATTGCATCAGTATTTACATTGTATTTTTCAAAATCATCTAAAATATGACGGCCTACCATATCATCGCCAATGCTATCAATCATAGCGGTACTGGCACCATATTTTCCTGCTACCGCTAACGCTGTTGCTACAGGACCACCACCATCCGTAGTAGATGAAATAACTTGCTGTACCTCGCGGCCTGTTGGATAATGATCCACAACGATAAATCGATCTAGCGTACTGGCACCGATGCCTACGATATCTATACATTTTTGAGGAAATATACTCATACTAACCTCCCAACGGCGTATCCAAAAGATAGCCTATTTTCTTATTAGTGATTCACATAATTACAGAATACATTTCGTTCTATAAAAAGTAAACCCCAGACCATGGTCTAGGGCTACTTTGTAGTACAAAGTGTACTGTATGTCACGTAATTTGTCTTGTTTAGTATATGTTGTGTGTGAGAAAGGTTGTTAGATATAAGGTGTACTATAACAGGTTAAGACATCATACGTTCCATCATATATTCAATTTCATCAGCACTCAAATTGTACATAGCTTGTACCATTCGATTAGCTGACTCACCAGAAGCACCGCTTTTGGCGATTTCCGCTTTTGCTTTTGCAATGAGAGCTTCTTTACGTTGTGATTCTGAATCTTCATCTGTAGGTACCGAAATATTAGCTTTACCTTGGCCAATACCGCGTACCTCTTGATTAGGATTATCTTTAGACGTTGTTTTAGTATCTTGGGCAGCTACTGCCTCCATAGCGAAGGAGTTTTTACCAGTCATAATATACTCTACCGCTTCTAATGTACTTTGTGTAAGATTTACTGTCCAGAATTCACCCGCGGCAGTCAACTTATACAGCAAACCATTAAAACCTACGAGGCCACGTTCTTCCCATAATTTATAAAGCCAGTTTAATTCATCTAATTTTGAATCTAATTCAGCTAAGCTCTTAATATTGAGGAAACCTTGTTCAAGTTGGCTTACCACCTGATTTACGATAGGTTGTAAATCGCTTTGCTTCATAAGTGCCATAAATGGTTTTTCACCACGGCTAACCATATCTTCGTACGGTTTTAACGCACGATGTAACATCATGCCGTAGCCATCGACATTACCACCGGCACCACTGCCAAATGGGAACATTGGTACGCCCGCTTTAGCCAAGATATTATACAAGCTACGTTCACGATTGTTTGCACTCCAATGAGCAGCGCTTAATCGACGATAGGAACGCTCATCAAGGTACTTACGACCAAATTCGAACATATCCCCTTGCATTGCTGTCGTCGCAGCAGCTGGCACCTTACCGTTTGCAATATCTTTATTAAGATCACTGCCATCAAATACGTTCAATTGATATAGGTCAGCACCATCTACGCCAGAGCTTACTAAGTCAGCTAAATCTTGTTCCCAAACTTCCATAGTTTGACCAGGCAAGCCATAGATTAAGTCGATAACAACAGAGCATTGACCATAGGCTTTCAACGCAGCCAACCGTTCTAATACGGTTTCTTTTGTATCTAAACGGCCTACCATTTGGCGTACTTCTGTATTGAAAGATTGTACCCCAATGGACATACGGTTAACTCCATTTGCCATCCATACGTCTAGATTTTCAGGAATCAAATCGTGAATACGGCCTTCTAAGGTAAGCTCGTAATCGTTAGCTAGTGGCAAATACTCTTTAATTGCTTTTAGCAATCGTTCAGAGTTTACTGGAGATAGCGATGTTGGTGTGCCTCCGCCGATAAATACGGCGTGGATTAATCCATCTTTTAATCTTGGACGCTCACTAGCTAGTTTTAACTCGCTAACAAGACCATCAATATATTGGTCCTCTACGTTTTGACTCGTACCGTTTTGGAAGAACCCACAATATGTGCATTTGGTCTTACAAAATGGAATGTGAATATAGGCACATTGCATTTCACCCTTTTTAGGCGTGCCATTCATTAAGGTATCCCAAACGGCTTGTGTTTCCTTTGGCGAAACTAAAGTACCATTTAGCCCTGCATGAACAACCCGTTTATGAGGGAATGCACCACTCATCGGATTATCGCATTCTAAACCTAGTTGTAGATTCCGTTGTTTCTCCGGAATGGATTCAAAGAAACTTGCTAAATTCATACTCCAATCCCCTTTCAGTTTAGGCTTGCAACTTTGCAAGTACAGATTTTGTAAATTCTTTTGCATTTGCAAAGTCTTGTTCATCTGGATGCGTTTCAGCCGCTTTATGTAACGCATCACGTTCAGGGCTTTGACCATGAGCAGAGCCAGGTGGGAACATTTTATACATCATTTCGATAACTTTCGGATCAATTTTACCTTGGCATACGAAGCCATCTACAAGGGACTCTTTATTTTGTAGTAATTCAGATGCTTTTTCAATACTTTCACGAGCATGATCAGAATCTGCATACATACCTAATGTGGCAAAGAATACGATGTTAGGATTTGTTAAGGTTTCAATCAATTTTGCAGCCTCTTTATTTGCTGTACCACGGTCTACCCAGAAACCTACGAAAACAGTGTCATAATCAGCTAAATTCTGAGGCGCTTCTTTTACAGGAACGCAAGGTGTACCTTCAGGCATAACGGAAGCCATTGCTTCTGCTACGCTTTTTGTATTTCCCGTGAGGGAAGAATATAAAATAATGGATTTCATAATTATCTCCTTTAATTCATAGATAGGTCTATTACATAGATACTTCTATTCATCTTCATCATCAGATGATTCATGACCTCTAAACTCAACTGGTACCTTGATATCGATATCTGCTCCAGTTGGATTTTTATATGGTGTTGCGGCCACTACGGCAGATACTGCCGCATCATTGAATATTTCATTTGTAGAATATACGATACTTTGTCCAATAAGGCTACCATTTGTATCAAGTGTTACTTGTACAGTCACATCGCCTTGTAATTTTCTTTTTAAAGCCATGGAAGGCATTTGTGCATTAGCTTGCACTCTTGCACGGAATCCTTCTACATCAAATGCAGCTTTCACCGTACCATGACCATCTCCTTTACCAGTACCGTCACCGTTGCCATTTCCCTGACCTTGACCATCGCCATTACCAGTGCCAATACCTGTACCGTTACCACCGCCAGAGCCGCCACCATGTCCGGGGCCGGAACCACCTGTGGAATTATCACCAGAGGTATTACCTTTATATTCGCCACCTTTTTTGGCTACATCTACTGCATCAGGAATATCTGTTGCAGGAGATGGATCTATATTCGCTACAACAGCCTTTGTTCTTGCCGCCACTTCATCAGCCGATAATGGTTTAGGGAATAGGTCTGACCTATTACCGCCACCACCGGCATGACCACTGCCGCCATCATCGAGCACACTTTGTGTGAGGTCGATTTCATAGGTGTCCATTTCTTGAATCGCTGGAACCACTACGAAAAAGATAACTGCAATAAATAGAGCAACTAGATGAACTACGGCGGATATAATGGCTGCTTTTTTCCATGATATGCCTAGTCCCATAGTTATCCTTTCTGTTCAGCTGCAATAGCCAAGCGTTTAACACCAGATTGTTTTAGCATATCCATAATCGCTACTACTTGACCATGAGCTGCTCGTTTGTCGGCTTGTAAGATAACACTAGCGTTAGGATTTTCTTGAATACGCTGTTTAATCATAGCTTCTGCTTGATCAATACTCATTGGATTGTTATCAATTGTAATATGTCCTTCCGCATCAAGTGTAAATACAACAGGCAATTGAGCTGGTGCAGATGCACTCGTAGCTTGTGGTAATTGTACAGATAATGCTTTTTGAGCTACTGTTTGTAAGCTGTTCATCATGAAGAATACCAACAAGAAGAAGATGATATCAATCATTGGAATAATCATGAATTCCGGCTTAGTTTTCATACGAAAGCTTTGCAAGTTCATAATTATTTCCACCCTTCTCGTTTAGCGCTAACAATGCTAACACACATATTTTCAATTTGGTTAATGATAGAATCTAAACGATGACTAAATATTGTGTACACAATGAATGCCATGATGGCTACGCACAAACCAGATGCTGTAGCGATGAGGGCCTCACCAACACCACCAGTGATAGCAGATGCGCCCGCACCGGAGTCGAGGATACTGAAAGAACCAATCATACCTGTTACTGTACCTAATAGGCCCAATAATGGAGAGATTGTAACGGTAGCACTGAGATAGTCCATATATTTACGGAAGCCTACTGCATCTACACCCATTTGGTCAGCAAAGGCTGTTTTCATCGCTTCTTCGCTAGAAGCATTATTCAAACCTGCTTCTGCAATACGGCTAGCAATAGATGGGTTTTCTTTGATTACTTTATCGATTTCTGCCCAATTTTGTAATTTTGCTAGTTCATTGACAGCATGAGTAACCATAAAGGTTTTACCGGCATATTTGCGATAGTAGAAAGCTCGTTCTACAGCGATAGCGATAACCATGAAAGACAAGAGTAATAATGGATACATTACATACCCGCCACTATGAAACAAGTGAATGACATAATTTAAGTTTTCCATATTAGTAACCTTTCTGCCTGTTTACAGACTGAATATTAGAACCTGTAAGTCCCTTGAATTCTTGTATAATCGCCTAACTTAAAGCTTTCACTACCATATAACGTATCTCGTTTATTAGTGCCCTTCGCATCGAATGTGTAGAATGCCTCAAGGAGTAAATCCTTGCGAGGTACATAGCCAGCACCAAATGTAAAGCTGCGAATACCGTCGAGATAACGATCCGGTACCGCGCCAGTACCATTGCCACCGAAGAAGGAGCCATGTTCAAAGTATTTGTAATCGATGAACGCATTCCAAGATTTAGGAATATCTAGGTCGGCACGGCCAATATCTAGACGAGCCATCCAGAAGTGTGGTGTACCACCCATTTGATGACCTTTAAGAGCAAAGTCGGCTGTACCACGTTCGTGTTGGTATACAGTGTTACCATTTAAATAACGACCCAAGTTGGAACGGTTTTGGCCGTAATCAACGGTAACAGATGCATTAGCACCTAACTGATATTTAGCGCCG
The DNA here is from genome assembly GCA_900550175.1 of uncultured Veillonella sp. GTDB lineage: Bacteria > Bacillota > Negativicutes > Veillonellales > Veillonellaceae > Veillonella. The sequence goes on along the minus strand of URQX01000011.1, from coordinate 6,975 downwards.
ATACCGAATACATGAGCTACATTGGAGAAGCTATATTCATCATTACCATTGCCATTTGCATTTAGGTATGTATGCGTTTTACCGCCAAAGGAGCGTAAATACCACGCTTGTAACCCAAGACGAGAGCCTATTTGTTTCTTGTATTGAACAAAGGCGGCTTTATCAATCGCTGGTACATTGTCTTTTTCAAGAACCACACCTTCTGTACGAATCAAGTTACCGATGATTTTGCCTATTGCTTCACGAGGTAATTTATTTTCAGATTCTGCATCATGTACAACTTTTTCAAGATTATACATATAGTTGAACAATGCATTTGGCATGCCCCAACCATAGTAAGAACTACCTTCACCCCAATCATTGGAGGACATTGTAAAGTTCTTTTTGTAAATCGCATCTTTAGCATCATAATCGCTAAATACATAGCTACCACTATCGTATTTATATGTTTTAGCACCTAAGTAACCAGTGAACTCATAATCACTAGCTGGTTGTCCATAGTAATCATAGGATTGTTTGTAAGTGCCATCTGGCTGTTTAACCCAAACCACATCAAGTTCACTATTGTTATAGTTGCTCCAGTTATCTGTAGCATTATATTTAGCAATTTCTGCTACGGATTGATTGATCTCGTCACTATGTTTTTCAACATAAGCCTTAGGATTTACTAAAGCATCTTTATTGTCAGTAGACACGATAAGACCTTTGGCCTTTTCTTTTAAGTATTCAGGGTATAAGGAGGAGTTCACATTATACATAATGTCCCCTGTCTTATAGAGTTTTTCTCCTGTATGCTTATTAGTGATTTCATACATTGCATAACCACCAGATGGAATATCGAGGGAGAATTTCTTCTCAGCCATATCTGTAGGGTATGCCTTAGTAAGAATATCTTGTAAGCGGCTCATAATTTGAGCTTGTTTTTGTTGTGTTTCTACGAGCTTAGCATTTGCCTTTTCAATCTCTTGATCGCGATTCGGATTGCTCCAACTTAAATTTAATGTAGCTTTATAAGTTTCATATTCATCTTGTAATCCTTTTAGCTGTTGGTAGAAGTAGATGCTATCTGTCTTACCTTTGTAAGTAGAATCATAAATACCATTAGGACTGTCTGGTGCCGCTGTATCTTCACTAGATTTTTTCTCACCATCAGAACCAGTTTTAGTAGCACTTTCAATATCGTATGGGAATTCATCGCGATTAATACCGATTAACTCAGCCGCTGTTGGCGGTCTATAGATAACCTCATGTACTGCGTGAGTATAGGCAGAATCAGTGATACCTGTACTATGTTTGAAAGTACCAACACCAATACGAACTTGAGAGTCATGACCGTTCCAAACGGCACGAATACCATCATAAGATTGACCGAACCAATAACCACTCGCACCCATAGGCTCTGTTAAGCGGCCCACAGATACGTCCCATTTTTTAACTCGTCTTGTAAGATCCACTGTATCGAGTCGTTGATGGTTAAAGCCTTTAGAATCAGATTGAGTCCAGCTTGTATCTACACCACTCATGCCAGTCGCACTGCCGATGACTTTGAGGTTTGTAAACTCATTAAGACGTGCATCGAAGCCAAGTCGTAAGCGTTGTTCAAAGCTATGACGATTAGCATCGTACATATTTGCTTTGGCAGAACCAATAGCAGAGTTCGCTCTAAATGGAGATTGTGGTCTATTAGAGCCGTCATGTGCCATCCAGCGCGCTCTGTAGTCGCCAACTAATGTAACACCACGTTCTTTTGTAGTATCGAAATCAGAACGAATAAAATCAGTTAAACGAACTACATCAGCTACATTTTGTACACCAGATTCTGCATTTACTACTTCGCCATTAGCGCCATTAGGTGTATTGGCCCCTACTGCATTAACAGTTGTACCATCCTTAGATTTGCCAATCGCCGTAGTTTTGCTGCTGTCGCCGCCACCGAATTTAAGGTTAACGCCCACGCGATATACCCGTTCTTGTGTAGCGCGGTCATCATCGCGATGGTTAAAGATGTTGTTGATACCAAAGTACATCATGGCATTTTTATTGAATCGTTTTTGAACCATTACGTTCCAAATGCCAAATGTTTTCTTTTCATAGGTTTGTTTATTATAAACGCCTGCATCACCGGATAAGATATCTGGCCAGTAGTTACCGCCATTGTTAAGGGTATTACTATCAAGCATGTTGATATAGTAATCACCCCAGATGGAACCATTCCAACCGGATTTAGGATTGTCATAAGTAATGCCGATGTCAACTTTGTGCATTGGTTTATCAAGCAATTGACGAGGCATACTTGGATCGCTCTTATTGATGGCATGCAAGTATGTATACCCTAACTTACCAGACCAATATTTGCCGAATTTTTGTTGTACTTCCGCTTGAACACCTGTGATTTCTGCTTTACCAATATTTTTAAAGCTGTAAATCATATCTGGGGCCCGTTGGTACTTCGCATCGCCTTTGAGGTATGGCGCAAAGTCCATGAAGTCCCCTGTGAAGTACACAGACATATAGTTCTTGATGCGGTTATGGAATACGCCTACGCGAGCATAAGTATTCTTATTTTCCCCTTCTAAGCTCATGTCAAAATTGACAGACTTTTCAGGTTTTAAATTAGGGTTACCTGCCCAATACCAACCAAGTTTCGCTACCCCAATCCCTACAGGGTTAGACGCGTACATTTCCCAGTTATACCATAATTCGCCCATGCCAGGTTCAGTATAACCAGTGCCTACATTGGCTTTAAATCTGCGGTGTGTGTTACCTTTAACGTTGTAGGTCATCCCCAAAGACGCAGATAAATTGGAACCAAATAGGCTACTGTTATCAAAGCGAAGAATTGGAGATAAGGTTAAATTCTTATTCACCTGCCAAGTATCAGAAACATAAGCATTTAACTTGCGGATCGTACCGCTACCAGTTGTTAACCGTTGATCACGGCTACGATATTCTTCTAAGAAGGCTTTACCATTGAGCTTAGGTGCTTTTTTACGCATTTCCGGATCATTGGATTCGCCATACTTAAAGTAATCCCCTACGATATTGGCACGTGTAGCAGATAATACGGGATTTTCTGCTTTTAAACGATCTTCCAAAGCTTTATAACGAGCTTTAAACTCATCCATTACAGGTTGATTATTAGGGGATGTACTAGACCAATCACTTAGCCTGCTCTCAGATAAACCATAATTTATATAGTCATCGTATGTAATACCTGGTTTTTGTGCATCTGTAGCGGCACCATAGTATTCGTAATCCATATCCCATTGCGGCATGCCACCACCGGAATTGATGAATTTGTAGTCGTGGATATGAGAGTAAACTTTAATGCTATTATCACCTTTACGTCTTACAAGACGGTCAAGTTTATCCACTAGCAAGCTTTTATCGTAATCCCATGGATCGATGTACATAGTGCTTGTATTAGGGGAGCTCTTCAATCGGCTACCAGAGCCTTCTTCACGAGCATAGCTTACGCCGTAGCTAAGCAGATGATTTTTATTGAGCTGTGTGTTTGCATTAGCTCGAATGTCTAATTGACGGTGATCGATATTATCGATATAGCGTAACTCATTGGAGCCTTCATAAGCAGAACGACCAGTATAACTAATGAGGGCTACGTCATTTTCTTTGATGCGGGAGTAGTTAGTTTCAACCGTCCAGTCGCTTTTACCAGCTCGAGAGGACCATTGTAAGTTTACTGTATTACGGTCCGCAGTACGTTTGAAATGTTGTTGTGGCTCTAAGTCGGAGTCAGAATGTTTAACATCGCGTACAAGATCTTCTGTATAACGGTTGAGACGCATTTCAAATTTATTTTTATCGTTTGCATCATAAGTTGCTACAAGACCAATATCTGCCGCATCACCATAGTAACGAAGTACATTTGGTTTGAAGTTATGCTTAGCATAATCAAATGCCATACCGGAATCACGACGTTTAACGGATGCTAAAACAGGCATAAGATCACGTTTACTACCAGATAAACCGACCTTTAATTTCCCCATTTGACCAGAGTCGGCACGAATGAAAAAGTTTTGGTATGGAAACGCATCGCCATCGCTCTTACGACGCATACCTTCTGCATTTAATTGCAAAGATGGTTTCTTTTGTGCCTTTTTGGTGATGATATTAACTACACCACCTATAGCATCAGAGCCGTATTTAGCACTGGCAGCACCTTGAATAACTTCTATACGTTCAACATTTTCTGTACCTAGCCGTTGGACTTCGTCTGCTGCACCAGAGTACTTATCAAAATCGCCGAGTACGGGTTGACCATCTACAAGAATCAGTGTGTGACGCGCTTCAGCACCACGGATGGATACACCAACACGGCCCATAGCATCAACGGTTCTAGATACACCTGTTTGAGTAAATATAATATCTTCGACGGACTTCGCCTGTTTCTTTTCAATATCTTTCTTGGTAATGATTTGCACTTGCTGTGAGTTCAATTTTGCTTCTTCTTCTGCCCATGTACCTTTGACATGAACAACATCCGTAGTAACAGTCGCATTATCCGCCCAAACTACGAGAGGTGCGCTAAGCCACAAGGCAACTGCACTAGACAGGATTATGGTACGCTTTGTATGTCCCCACCGGTTCATTATGCCCTCCTAAACTTATAACTAAACATATGTCTTGTATCTCCCACACAAAAATTAAAAAGATACACTTCACCAACATTAATGACATTGAATATCATTTACATTTTAATGTTAGCAAAGTGTATCTTGCATATCTACTCCGAAAAGACCAAAAATATACGTTTCGGACAATATTAAGTTGTTATACCTTACGATAAGCACTAGGAGTTACACCTGTGGCCTCTTTGAATGCACTAGTAAATTTACTTCCATTCTCATAGCCTACGGCATTAGCAATTTCTAGAATCGAATGATCGGTTTCATGGAGTAACCGCTTAGCTGCATTAATACGACATTCTTTTAAGTATTGATGTATAGTCGTACCATATACACCCTTAAAACATCTTTTTAAGGTAGACGTAGGAACATCAAATTGTTCAGATAATGTCTCAATTGTAATACGCTTCATAAACTGCGTAGATACATATTCGTTAACAGCTTTTACGATATCAACCTGCTGTTTTCGATAGGTTGTTCTCTTTTCATTATTACTTGTAGAAATTACAGATAATAATAAAAAGATTTCAATAACCTTCAATTTAAAATAGTGCCCTTTAATTTGATCAGGCACGTTATATAAGCTAGAAAAAATTTGTCTAACCGATTCAGTTTCTTCCATCATCATACCGTATTCGGAATGCTCACAAAATCGTTCAGCAAGGGTTGTTAAATTAATACGTGACTCACTAACAAGAGAATCCAATACTGGTTGCGCTTTTTCTACATCTACTAATAATACAATCCCCTTAAAAAGTTTTGTAGGGAAGTAATTCTTATGTTGGTAATCAGCATGAGTATGCCAACCTAATGACATATCTCCTGGCCCCATATATAAATATTCCCCAGATGTAAACTTACACTCGATGCGCCCCTCTTCACAATGATTTATGGCAAATGTCTTGGTATGTGATTTAGCATAAAATTGAACCGACTCTTCTTTCACATCCAGAAATAATAGATCGATACCGTCAAACACCGTATGTCTCGACATAGTAAGTCCTGCATGTAAAATTGCATGATTATGTGGATTCATACTATCACCATATACACAAATACTATATTAGTTACTATATATACAATTATTATAGTATAATTATTGATATTCATTGTCAAATTTAATTTTGTAATAATTCATTTTTTCTTTATGAATATAAGTTTATACTATTTTATCTAAATAAATCCATATTTTCTAATATATATATTAGTCTCTGGCCACTACCTTCATCAAATCTAAGAGTTATAAAAAAGCCTCGTAAACTAAACCAATGTAGTTTACGAGGCTATATTTAGAATTATGTTTGATAGTTTTTATTTTTTTGTTTTTACAATAAAGGCTAATGCTATAACATGACCAATCCATACGAGCCCCATCACGATGAGCGCAATGAGCATATCTTGACTGAAATACGCACCAATTGCCATTATTGTAGTCACAGATAAGAGAATGGACAACTTTGTCCGCAACGTTAACGCTTTATCGCGTTCATAAGCACCAACAGTCTTTTGATATAAAATAGACTCCAAAAACATTTTATGAAATCGTTCAGATCCTCGGGCTAAACAAAATAATGTTAGCATATAAAACGGAACTGTTGGCAACAGTGGTAGTACGATGCCGGCTGTACCGAGGGCAAAACTGATTGCACCAATGGCCAGAAATACATATCTAACTACAACATTACTATGTTGCTCAGTTGTTTTCATTACTCCTCTTCTACGTAGTTAATTACTTTACCTTTTGTTTTGATAAAGTTAGGAATGATAAGTACTAATGCGGCAATAGCTACGATACCATAAATACCAGCCATACCTACCCATTCATAAGCATTCCCTAATACAAGGCCCATTACGGCAAAGTCTGCATCACCAAATGTTGTATTTTGGAAGCCTAATTGACCAAGAACTGGCAATGCCAATGCTGGTAAGAAGGTAATAGCCAAACCATTAAGGAATGCACCTACTGCGGCACCACGACGACCACCTGTAGCATTACCATAGATACCTGCTGTAGCACCACAGAAGAAGTGTGGTACAAGACCAGGAATAATCAATACACCACCTACAGCACCAAGGATAAGCATACCGATGATACCGCCGATGAAGGAGCTAAGAAAGCCTAATACTACAGCCGTTGGAGCATATGTGAAGAATACAGCACAGTCTACAGCTGGGATGGCATTAGGGATAATTTTTGTAGCAATACCTTGGAAGGCAGGAATCAAATCGCCTAAGATCATACGTACACCAGAGTATACGATTGTTACGCCTACAGCAAAGTTCATAGCACTCATAACAGCATATAAGTAAGGACTCATATCACCAGATA
>URQX01000010.1 GCA_900550175.1 uncultured Veillonella sp. | reverse complement strand
TAGGTGAGGCTGTTGTTCTCATTGATGCGGATACAAAAGAAATCCTATTTGCAAAGAATCCTGATAAGTGGATGCATCCTGCGAGTACTACGAAAATGGTTACATTGTTAACAGCTCTAGAACTCAAAGGTACACAACTTGATGAACTGGCGACTATTAGTAGTTATGCCACTAGTATGGAGGAATCCAATCTGGGGGTTCGCGTTGGTGATCAAATTACCTTGGAAGGCGTTCTTGAAGGCATGATGGTTGCCAGCGGTAATGATGCGGCCGTTGTAGTAGCAGAAAATGTAAGTGGCTCTGTAGAGAACTTTGCAAAGGACATGAATCGCGTTGCTGCAAAAGCAGGGGCAAAAAATAGTGTGTTTTTAAATCCTCATGGTTTGACACAAATGGGCCATCACTCTACGGCTCGTGACTTGGCGATGATTGCAGCGTATGGTATGAAATACCAAATGTTCCGCGATAAAGTAGCCAATGATTATTATAAGGTGCCTTATCAAAACCGTACGCCAGAAACAATTCGCACTACAAACCATTTCATTCGCAACAAATATCCTGGTGCTAATGGTTTGAAAACAGGCTTTACAAATGCTGCAGGGGAATGCTTGATTGCATCGGCTACCCGTAATGGTCACACTATGATTGTAGTTATGCTTAACGATGATAACCGTTGGGATGAAGCAGTACAATTCCTTGACTATGGCTTTAAACTTCGTGGAGTTATTTAGGAGAACTATTGTGTAATGGGGGATATATGAGTTCATTTTTTGCATTTTTAAAACGGATGCGCTTTATCAATCGATGGAGTCTCATGCGCAATACGGAAACAGAAAATATTCAAGAACATAGCTTAGAAGTTGCCATGGTAGCGCATAACTTAGCAGCTCTAAAGAATGAATACTTTGGTGGTAATGTAGATATTAATAAGGTAGCTGTCATTGCTATGTACCATGAAGTAAGTGAGATTTTTACGGGCGACATGCCAACACCGATTAAATATTTTGATCCAAAACTCCGTGAACTCTATGGTGAAGTTGAGACCTTGGCACAAGAAAAAATGTTATCGACCTTGCCAGAACGATTACAAGCTGTCTATAAACCTTTTATTGTAGATGCCGAGGAGAGCCCTGAATGGCCCATCGTTAAGGCTGCAGATACTATTTCCGCGTATATGAAATGCGTGAACGAACTCAAGGCAGGAAATGATGAATTTAAAGAAGCACATGACTCTATTTTAGCTAAACTGAAAGCACTCAACATGCCAGAGGTAGATATGTTCCTTGAAACCTATATGCCTGCCCTTGGTAAGAGCTTGGATGAACTAAACTACTACGAAATCAAATAATGATTAAAAAAGAGACGACGGATGGTCGTCTCTTTTATTCTATAAAAATAGACATATATAATATCTTATTTACCTTCAATAATATTTTGGTTTCTTATTAATATTTTCTTCCCTCGCCACGAGAAGGCACGGTGTCCATATTTAGCTTTAAACTCTTTGTTAGTTAGTGTTTCTATTTCATTAATATCGATGTATGGTTCTACGTGTTGAAATTCAGGTATGGGCGTTGCGGGGATACTCTGATTATGAGGGCAAACCTCTTGGCAGACATCGCAGCCAAATACGAGTGGCGTTTTTCCTATGATGGTTTCTTCCTCGTTTGTAAGATCTCCCTTTTTCTGTGTTAGGTAGCTTTTACAAGTATCATATTTAAATTCGTCGTGCCCTAAACATTGACCTAAGCATGCTGTAATACAACGATTACATCCCATGCAAGATTGTCCAAGCGGTGTGTTTGGCTCAAATTCTAAGGTAGTTAAAATTGTTCCTATCATAACATAGGATCCCCATTTAGGGCTGATGAAACAATTGTTTTTTCCGTAGAAACCAAGGCCTGCTAAGTATGCCATGTAACGATCTGCGAGAGGAGAGGTGTCACAATGTATAGAAAACTGAGCTGAAGTATTCATTTTTTGTAATTTTTCAATTAGTTTATCTAAATATTCATTAATGACCAGGTGATAATCTGTACCCCATGTGTAGCGCGATAGATTGGATGGACCGCTATGTTCTATGTAGTATGGAAAGAGACATACGATAGCGCTTTTAGGCGTAAATTCAGTTGTTCCCCGTAATCGCTCCTCAACGTCAGCTGCGGTAAATGGACAGGGATTGCTTTCATATAAAATGTCTTTTGCCGTATCTGGTAGGGGCCAAGGAGCTATACCGAATTCATAAATATGTAATTCTTTGCAAAATTCTTGTAAATTTATATCTTTCATCGTAGATTTAGTAGCGAATAATTGGTAAAATAAAAGTATAAGAAACGTGAGGAATTCTATAGATTCCTGCTAGGTTTGTAGTTCGGTGATATCTGTATTTTTATGGCTATCATCCAGTTCTGTTAGTATTAGTATACCATTGAGAGGACAGATTATGTTAGCATTTATGAAAGTATTACAACCGAAGACGGTGGAAGAGGCTTATGAATTAGCCACAAAAAACAAAACTGCTCCAATGCTAGCTGGCGGCTGCTGGTTGCGTTTAGGTCGACGCACATGGCCTGCAGTGATTGATATGGCTAGTCTTGACTTGCGTTATGTTCGCGAAGAGGATAACGAATTTGCCATTGGTGCTATGGCAACGCAAGGTGATGTGGAACGTTTTGAGCCATTACAACAATTCTGCGGTGGTGCTGTTGTTAAAGGTGTTAAAGAAATTCTTGGCATTCAGTTCCGCAACACTGCTACTATGGGTGGATCTGTAGCAAGCCGCTTCGGCTTCTCCGACATTATTCCTGCATTAATGGCAGTACATGCAGACATCGTTACTTTTAAAGGCGGTCGCATGTCCATACATGACTATATGAAATACAGAGAACGTGATATCCTCGTGGAAATTCGCATTCCTAAAGTAGAGGTACCTGTAGCTGTAGAAGCTCTTCGTATCTCTCGTGGCGATTTCCCAGTGTTGACAGGTGCTATTCGCCGTGATGATAAAGGCGTTGAATTGTACATTGGTACAAGACCTGGCGTGCCTCAATTAGCAGAAAAAGCAAGTACTTTGCTTTCAGAAAAAGGATTGGCTGCAGCAAAAGAAGCAGGCCAATTAGCATCTGAAGAATTGGTTTATCAATCTAACTCTCATGCGTCCAAAGAATACCGCATGGAAATGGTAAAAGCAATGGTTCAACGCTTGGCTAAGGAGGTGGCACAATAATGGAATTAGTACTTAATATTAATAATAAAAATGTAACTGTTAATGTGCCAACTGATGAAATGTTGTTGGATACATTGCGTAATCTTGGTTATTACAGCGTACGCTGTGGCTGTGATACAACAAACTGTGGCCTTTGCACTGTATGGGTAGATGACGAAATTATCTTGTCTTGTGCGTACCCTACATTCCGTGCACCAGGTCACAAAATTACTACATTAGAAGGCTTACAAGAAGAGGCTGAATTATTAGCAGATTGTATTGCTAGCGAAGGTGCTGACCAATGCGGTTTCTGCACAACTGGCATGATGATGAGTGCTATCAACTTGAAACGTAAAAATCCAAAGGCTAGTGATGATGAAATCCGCGAGTACCTCATCGGTAATTTATGCCGTTGTACTGGCTATGAATCACAACTTCGAGGGGTTCGTAAATTCTTAGAAGGAGGCCTGAAATAATGAATAAGCACATCGGTAAGTCCTATGACAAAGTTGACTATAAAGGTATCTTGTCTGGTAAACCATCTTATACAGGTGATTTTGTTCCAAAAGATGCGCTCGTTATTAAGGTACTTCGTAGCCCTCATGCACAGGCGCGTATTAAATCTATTGATACATCTAAAGCTAAATTGATTCCAGGCGTTGAAGCTATCTTCACACATGAAGATGTGCCGAATACTCGATTTACATTGGCCGGTCAAACATATCCAGAGCCATCTGCTTATGATGCTCTCATCTTGGATCCTGTAGTTCGCTATGTAGGCGATGAAGTGGCTCTTGTTGTGGCAAAAGATGAAGCTACAGCACTTAAAGCGATGCCACTAATCAAGGTTGAATACGAAGTACAAAAACCTGTGCTCGATATGCATACGGCTATCGACCATGAAACTGTAGTTCATCCTGAAGATGATATTCACAATAATATCCCTGTAGGTCAAGATTATAAACGCAATATTTGCGTATCCTATCATAAACGAGTAGGCGATATTGAGTCTGAACTTGCAAAATGTGATTATGTAGTAGAAGGTACTTACTTTGACCAAGCGACACGCCAAACAGCGATGGAACCGTTCCAAAGCTTTGGTTATATAGATGCATTGGGCCGCGTAGTTATCGTATCTTCCACGCAAATCGTATTCCATGTACGCCGACATATCGCGCGTGCACTTGGTATTCCTGCGACAAAAGTTCGCGTAATCAAACCTCGTATCGGCGGTGGATTCGGTTCTAAACAAACGGCTTGTACAGAACTTATGACAGCTTTTGTGGCATGGACATTGAAGAAACCTTGCTATCTCTTATACGATCGTACGGAAGCGCAAACTTGCTCTACTACACGTCATGCTCGTGAATGGAAAATCCGTGTAGGTGCTACAAAAGATGGCCTTATCAAGGTAATTGATATGGATTCCATTACTGATGCTGGTGCTCATGCAACTCACTGTTTCACTACAACTACAGCTGGTGAGCATAAGTCCATTCCTTTATACAATAAAGCGACAGCAATTCACTACGGTACAGAAGGCGTATACATGAACCATACACCAGGTGGTGCATTCCGCGGTTATGGTGCTACTGAAGCGTTGTGGCCTTTAGAGTGTGCAGTTAATAACTTGGCAGACAAAATGGGTGTAGACCCTGCTGAATTGCGTCAAAAGAACTTGATTGCTCAAGGTGAACAAAGCTTAGTATACGCTCCAGATGAATATCTTGATTCTGGTTTGTTCCAAGATACTGTAAATCGGGTAAAAGAAATGGCTCGTTGGGATGAACGTCCTCATTCTTGGGATATCGATGAACGCTACCGTGGCGGCCTTGGTATGGCGCTAGCATTGCAAGGTTCTGGCGTTGCTAATATTGACGTAGCATCTGTAGAAATTCGCCTTGGTGATGATGGTAACTATACATTGTACACTGGCTCTTCCGATATGGGCATGGGTTCTAATACAGTGTTGACTCAAATGGCTTGCGAAGTAATTGGTTGTCCTATGGAATACATGACTGTTGTCGAATCCGATACAGACATCGTACCATTTGACCCAGGTTCCTATGCGTCTAGTACAACATACGTAACCGGCACGGCTGCTAAGATGGCTGCTGAAGAATTACGCACTAAGATTATTGCTAAGTTTGCTCAATTCTTCAATACAGATGTAGAGAACATCGACTTTGATGGCGTTGTAGCTACTACAAAAGATGGTTCCCAAACAATGGATATCCATCAATTGGCTCCAAAATTATTGGTAGGCGTTAACGCTGAACAATTGTCTGGTTTTGCTACCTGGGGCAGTCATACATCCCCACCTCCATTCATGGCAACTATTGCAGAGGTGAAAGTAGACAAACAAACTGGTAAGGTTATTCCTCTTCATACATACTCCTGTATCGATTGCGGTACTGTTATTAACCCTAAATTGGCTCGGGTTCAAGTTGAAGGTGGCGTGGTGCAAGCTATCGGTATGGCACTATATGAAGATGTGCGTTATTCCAGCAATGGTCGTTTAGAGACTAATAACCTTATGACTTATAAAATTCCAACCCGTCAAGATATCGGTGAGTTGCATGTAGACTTTGTAGAATCTTATGAACCGACAGGTGGATTTGGCGCTAAATCTATTGGTGAAGTTGTTATTAATACGGCTAGTCCAGCTATTCAACATGCTATTAAAAATGCAGTTGGTGCGGACGTTCGTACATTACCTATGACACCTGAGAAGGTATTTGTGGCTATGGACGAGAAATATAAAGTATAGAGGTTTCTATTTACTTTTCCTTTCTAAGGAGGCCTGGTTTTATGACATCACAAACATCCTATTGGAATCGATTGATTCAGCCGGGAATCGTGGCCCTTGTTGGGGCTGGCGGTAAAACGACTGTGCTTTCAAAATTAGTAGAATATGGACGGCTGAAAGGTCAGCCCATCGTAGTTACGACTACGACTCGACTCTATGAATCTCAAGTAGCTCATTATGAACCGATTTATACTCGAAATATTAATGAAGCTGATGAATATTGTACTGATCGTGTGTTGCGTGGATATTGTGGTGCGTGGTTCTCTGGCATTACAGGAACAAAAGTAGACTCCTTAGATTGTGATCTTATCGATGGTTTAGCAAAGTTACATCCGAACTGGCAAATTGTAGTGGAAGCAGATGGGGCAAAGGAAAAGTGGCTTAAGGCGCCTAAGACGACTGAGCCGGTCATTCCATCGCTCACAAAGACTACAATTGGTCTAGTGAATTTACAAATGTTAGGGGCCCCACTAGATGATGAGCACGTACATAATATCGAGCTTGTTCAAGATATTGTGAAACGCGATATGGGTGCCATTGTAACACCGCGCATGTTAGCCGACCTTGTGCTCCATAAACAAGGCTTATTCCAATACAGTAAAGGCAAAAAAATCCTGTTCTGTACTGGTTATGAAACGGTGCAACATCGTATTATCGATGATTTTATTGATCATATTGTAGATAGTGACATTTCCGCTATCATCTTAGCTGATGGATACAAAGCAAGTTGTGAAATCCGTCGCATTATTCAATGTCGGTAGGTACTCATGACTTATGTGAAAGCAAAATTTAATAACGCTTTCAGTCCCATGAGAGACCCCATAGACCGTCGCCCTTTGCATATTGGTATTGTCCTCCTCGTAGGAGGACAATCCAAGCGCATGGGATGTAATAAGCAGCTTTTACCCTGGCGCGGAAAAACTGTTTTAGATGCGGTCTGTGGGGCTCTTCATTGTGGATGGGAAGATTATGTAAAACCTACTGAATTCTGTAAACTACCATTTGTAGCAGTTACTGGTGAGGATCATGAAAAATTAGAACCCATTGTTAAGAGCTATGGTTTTGAAGTAGTTCAGAATAAACATCCTGAGCGTGGACAAGGTCTGTCCATAGCGATAGGAGTACGTCATTTGGTAGAAAATTCACCGATACCCCTAGACGGCATTCTTTGTTCCGTAGGGGATCAACCACTATTGACTGGGAATGTTGTACATCAGGTTATTAGTGCATTTAGTGAAAACTTTCATTCGAAAACTATCGTCGTCCCGCATTACGGGGCGAATTATCAGTCGGGAAATCCCGTTCTTTTTGGTTCGCATTGGTTTGAACCTTTACAACATATCCAAGGGGATCAAGGTGGCAAAACCATCATTCGTGGTAATGGTAAAGACCATGTTATCAAATTGTGTATTCGAGACGATATTGGATGTGATATCGACACACCCGACGATTTTGAGCGTTTGAAACAACGTGAAAGTGAGGCATTATGAAACCATTAGTGCTTATGCGTGGAGGCGGAGATATCGCTTCTGGTGCTGTATATAGATTGAAACGTGCAGGTTATCCTGTGGTGATTAACGAAATCGCCATTCCTACCATGATTCGCCGTGAAGTTTGTTACGGGAATGCTGTGCATCGTGGAGAAATGATTTTGGAACGCTTTGTAGCCCGTCATGTGGCCCTTAGCGAAGTTACGGATACGTTGGCCCAAGGTGTTATTCCCGTTGTGACTTGTTCATACGAAGAGTTATTAGATACATTAAAACCAGCTATTGTTGTAGATGCCATCTTAAGCAAGAAGAATCTTGGTACCGAACGTGATGATGCGGATCTCGTTATTGGTGTAGGGCCTGGATTTACTGCAGGGGATGACGTGGATGTCGTTATTGAAACTATGCGTGGTCATTATTTAGGTCGCTGTATCTACGATGGCCCGGCGCAACCTAATACGGGTATTCCTGGTAATGTAGGTGGTTATACTCATGAGCGTGTTATTCACTCTCCAAAGGCTGGTCTATTTACAGCTAAGCGTCATATTGGAGATTCTGTACAAGCCAATGAAGTTATTGGTTATGTAGATGATGAGCCAGTACGGGCGAAAATTACAGGTATTCTTAGAGGTATTCTTAAGAGCGGGCTCATCGTATCCGACCATTTTAAATTGGCCGATATAGATGCTCGTTGTGAAGAATCTCATTGTTATAGTATTTCAGATAAATCTCTCGCTGTTGGTGGTGGCGTTTTAGAAGCTGTTACTGCATGGGATTATGAAAGGAATCAAGATGGAAACGATCTATGATGTGATGAAAGACCGTCTTCAGCTTACAGAAACTACGTTGATGGTTACTGTTTTGTCTGGTCCGCGTCAAGGGGATAAGACAATTTATGCTGAAGATGGTAGTGTTTTGTATGGCACACCAATTGAAGGCTTTATGGTAGATAAAGCAAAACTTAATTCTTTGTGCATGGTAGGCGAAGTTGAATGTTTCGTACAACCTGTAGAAAATGATCCGTCTGTTCTTGTGTTAGGCGCTGGTCATGTGAGCCGTGCTATTACAGATTTATTACTATTCATTGGGTGTCGTGTTACTGTTGTAGATGATCGTCCAGAATATGTAGTTCCTGAATTCTTTGACGAACGAGTAACTCGTAAATGCTTGCCGTTAGAAAACTTTAAAAATGATCTACCTCTTGATGAGTATAATGGTTTTATCATTGTTACTCGTGCTCATGAGTATGACAATGTATGTTTAGAACAATTGCGCAACTACTTGCCAACCTATATGGGTGTTATGGGCAGTCAAAAGCGCATTCATTATGCATTTGAAGTATTGCGTGAACAAGGTTGGACGCAAGAAGAATTAGATATGGTATACGCACCAATTGGTCTAGACTTGGGTGCACAAACTCCTGAGGAGATTGCATTATCTATCGTTAGCGAATATTTGGCAGTGGTGCGTGGAAAAAAAGGCGGCTCATTGCGGAAAGGTAGAGTGAGCCATGAATCGTGAGTTTATTGAATATTTAAGTGCTCGTAAAAACGAAACACTAGCTGTAGCTACAATTTTATTTACCCGTGGTTCTACACCACGTAAGGCTGGCACATCTATGGTAGTATTCCCAGATGGATCTATCTTTGGTACTATCGGTGGTGGTCGTGCTGAGAATGAAATTCGCCTAAGTGCTGTTGATTCCTTGAATAAAAAAGAAGCACATCGTCGTATTGAAGTTCTTTTAGATGACGATGTAGCTGTAAAAGAAGGTATGGTGTGTGGCGGACAGATGGATGTGTGGATTGAAACACAAAATATTTAAGTCTATAACTATAGAAAAATCATAGCTTATAATTGTTTATAAATTTACAGTGCTTCTAAAATGAGTTAAAATATAAGGTACAGCCAAGTAGTTGGTTGTACCTTATTATTTTGTATAAGGAGCTATTTTTATGCATATTGACGCACTTATACATACCTTTAGGCTTCTTGATATCGCTGATATCTTAATCGTTGCTGTAGGTATTTATTACTTATATAAATTGCTTAAAGATACACGGGCCGTTTCTCTTTTGAAAGGTCTCGTTATGTTAGCAATTCTAAATTTATTGAGTCATTTGTTAAATCTATATGTTATCAATTGGATTTTGCAACAAAGTATGACTGTTCTTCTCTTTGCATTGCCTGTAGTATTCCAACCGGAATTGCGCCGTGCTTTAGAACAATTGGGCCGTGGTCGAATTTTCAGTAAGGCACAGAATGTTAATGAAGAGGAAATGGATATGGCCATCAATGAAGTGATGGCGGCGGCTCGCGTTATGTCTCGTGAGCACACAGGGGCGCTTATCGTTTTTGAACGTGAGGTAGGTCTCAATGATTTTGTTGATACAGGTATTTTAATTGATGCTGTGTTGAGCCGTGAATTAATTAAAAATATTTTCGTTCCTAGTACGCCACTTCATGATGGGGCGCTAATCATCCGTGATGGTCGCATTCGTGCAGCTGGTTGTTTGTTGCCACTAACTGAAGACCGTACATTGAGTACTGAACTTGGTACGCGTCACCGTGCAGCCATCGGCTTATCTGAACAAACAGATGCTGTCGTTGTTGTTGTCAGTGAGGAAACGGGGACGATTTCCTATACCTATGGCGGTCATATTTATCGTCATTTGCCAGAAGATCAAATTAAAGAAGCGTTGCGTACATTTATGGAACGCCCTCGTCAAACCATTACTGGTATGTGGAAATGGGGGGCAAAAAAATGATGATACATTTGAAACGCAATTGGCCAGCTAAGTTATTATCATTGCTAGCGGCCATCGTCATGTGGTTCTTTATCATGCGAGATCAGAACCCTGTGATGGAGGTAACCTATACGGTACCTGTTCAAGTCCAAAATCTTGATTCCCATTATATTATAGAAGATGCACCTGATGTAGCACGTATTGTCCTTTCGGGCCCTCGCGATACGATTATGTCTATAAAGGCAGATAATCTTCGTGCATATATTGATGCATCTGGTGTAAAACCAGGTCAAAATAATGTAACCATTGGATTTACCCCTCCAGCGGGGATGAGCCTTGTGGAGGTTAAGCCTGATACTGTAACAATTAATGTAGACGAATATGCAGAGCGGAAAATACCGGTTGAAATTGTTCCAATTGGTAAGTTCTCCGACGATGTTGCTCTCAAGTCAGTAACTATTGTACCGAAAGAGGTAACTGTATCTGGACGTAAACAGCTTGTTAACGCTGTAAATAAGGTTGTTATGAAGGTTAATATCTCTGGTCAAACCAAGAACTTTAGTGCTGTTAGTACGTTAGAAGCCTGGGATATATCTGGTAATGTATTAGATGTACACATCAATCCGAGCCAAGGTCAAGCGCAATATGAACTAAACTTATTGCGTAAAGATAAAGCGGTTCCTATTATGGTACCAACTGCGGGAACGGTAGCTGATGGGTATGAAGTTAAGTCTATATCCGTTACACCAACTCAATTAACTGTGACTGGTCGAGAAGAAATGATTGATTCTGTAACAGAAATTCAAACAGAACCAATTGATCTTACTGGTGCGACGAAGGGAATTCAAGGTAATTACAACTTAGTATTACCGAGTGGTGTCAATAGTAATGTTACTACTGTACATGTTAAGGTAGATATACAAAAGAAAACTACGTAGCTAAAAAAGACCCTAATAGAGTAGATTCATAACTCTATTAGGGTTTGTTTTATTATTCATATATTAGCTTTTTTAGTAGTGTTGTATAATAAATGTGTATGACCATTTTCTAATAGGTCAGTTATAAAGAATTTAAGTCAAATAATATAGATCTAGTCTATTCTGAAAGGATAGTTTTAATAGGTAACATATGATTAGAATAATAAATCTCCGCGTGGCCGTTACGGTCAAGTCGGATATTAAAGAGATTGTAGAAAAGAAATATCCCCAGTTACGGGGCGCCATTGAAACAATTCACGTTGTGCGACGTGCTGTAGATGCTCGTAAAAAACCTAATATTGTATTTGTATATACCTTGTTCGTTGAGGTTCAAAAAGAAGCTCAAATTATGAAAAAATTAGGTAAACAAAAGGACGTATCTATGTTCACTCCAGAGGATCCAGAGCCTATCGTTTATGGTAATGTGCCTTTAGCGCATCGTCCTGTGGTGATGGGATTTGGACCGGCAGGTATGCTTGCAGCATTTTACCTAGCTCGTGAAGGATATCGTCCAATCGTTCTTGAACGAGGTCAAGATGTTGATACTCGTAGCCAAGATGTAGAAACATTTTGGAAAGAAGGCGTATTTAAGCCCGAATCCAATGTACAATTTGGCGAAGGCGGGGCAGGTACCTTCTCGGATGGTAAATTGACAACTCGCGTTACTCATCCTAGATTGCATGAAATCTCCAAATACTTTGTTGAATTTGGAGCACCTGAAGAAATCTTATATAAACATAAACCTCACGTAGGTACAGATAAATTGCGCACCATGGTGAAAGCTATGCGTGAACGCATTATCGAATGGGGTGGTGAGGTTAGATTCGGTGCCAAAGTAACTGATTTGTTTATTGAAAATGACCGAATCGTTGGTATTGAAGTTAATGGCGACGAGCGCATTGATGCGACGGTTGTGCTTTCTGGTGTAGGTCATAGTGCACGCGATACGTACGAGATGTTACATAAACGCAATCTAGAAATGACTGCAAAACCATTTGCTATTGGTGTTCGAATAGAGCACGATCAAGCTGTCATTGACGAGTCCCAATATGGTGTAGAACCATCCAGCTTGGGCCTTGGTGCCGCAGAATACTCCCTTGTGTACCACGATAAAGAAACAGGCCGTACGGCGTATAGCTTCTGTATGTGCCCAGGTGGTCAAGTAGTAGCATCTGCATCAGAAAATGGCGGCGTTGTTGTCAATGGTATGAGCTTGTATGCTCGTGATAGTGGTGTTGCGAACAGTGCCATCGTAGTTAACGTAGGCCCTGATGATTTTGGTAACAATCCTCTGGATGGTGTAGCTTTTCAACGGGAATGGGAACGCAAGGCATATGAATTAGGTGGAGCTAACTTCCATGCACCAGCGCAAACAGTAGGTCAATTTTTAGGACTTTCGCAAGCACCAAGCGTACAAGATAGCACTTATAGCTATGAACCAGGCGTAGTAAATTGCGATTTACATGATTGTTTGCCACCATTCGTAACGTCTGTATTGGAGCGGGCATTGCCATATTGGGGACGACGCATTCATGGATTTGATAATCCTGCAGTATGCATGACGGGCGTTGAAACGCGTACCTCAGCACCATTACGCATGGGGCGTAATGAAGATCGCGTTTCTCCAACTGTAGGTGGATTCTATCCTATGGGTGAAGGCGCTGGCTATGCAGGTGGGATTATGAGTGCAGCCCTCGATGGCGCAGAAACCGCCATTGTGTGCATGGCAAAATATGCAAAACCTAACTAGTTAGTAGTGACTATATTATAAAGTAAACTACAGTATAGGTTCATTTTGGTACTGTAAAATAGTATATCTGTATAGTATATATGTGTGTGGTGTATATATTGTGATATAATACACAACAGTGAATATATAAGGACTTGTGATTTTCACAATCCCTAGAGGAGGATAATTATGGCTCGTTTATTTGGTACAGATGGTGTACGTGGTGTTGTTAATGAATTTTTAACACCTGAATTAGCCTATCATTTAGGCCGTGCAGCGGCTACATATTTTGGTAAAGAAAAAGACCATCCTACATTCTTGATTGGTCGTGATACGCGTATTTCTGGCTCCATGCTTGAAAGTGCGTTAGCATCCGGTATTTGCTCTGTTGGTGGTAATGTTGTTATCGCCGGTGTTATCCCAACCCCAGCAGTAGCTTACCTTGTACGTCAACAAGGTTTTGATGCGGGTGCTGTTATTTCTGCATCTCATAATCCATATCCAGATAATGGCATTAAATTCTTTGATGGTAATGGCTATAAATTGCCAGATGAAGTAGAAGATGAATTAGAAAAATATGTTCGTCAAAGTGCAGATAATGAATTGGCACGTCCTACTGGTGATGGCATCGGTACAATTGAGTACAATAGCAATTTAGCTCATTTCTACGCTCACTTTGTTCGCCACACAGTTGATACATCCCTTGAAGGTTTGACTATCGTATATGATGGTGCGAACGGTGCTGCTTCTAGTGTAGGCCCTGAAATCTTGTCTGGCCTTGGCGCTAAAGTAATCAACATCAATGTTAATCCAGATGGTTTGAATATCAACCATCACTGTGGCTCTACACATATTGAAGGCTTGCAAGTAGCTGTACAACAACATAATGCAGACCTTGGTATCGCTAACGATGGTGATGCTGACCGTTGCTTATTGGTTGACGAAAAAGGTCAAGTTCTCGATGGCGACCAAATTATGTTATTGTGTGCCCTTAAATTAAAAGAAGAAGGCAAGTTAAAAGGTGATACAGTAGTTGGTACTGTTATGAGTAATATTGGTTTCCATAAGGCAGCGGAAGAACTAGGTATGAAAACTGTGTCTACTGCAGTTGGCGACCGCTATGTATTGGAATACATGCGTGAACATGACCTTTCCGTTGGGGGCGAACAATCTGGTCACGTAATCTTCTTAGATCACAATACAACTGGTGATGGCATGTTAACAGCTGTTCAAGTGGCGGCTCTTATGAAAGAAAAAAATCAACCACTTTCTGAGTTGGCTGGCATTATGACTAAGTATCCTCAAGTTCTTATCAATGTTCGTGTTGCTACAAAAACAGGTTGGGAAGATAATGATATTATCAAAGCTGCTATCGTAACAGCTAAAGGTGAACTTGGTGATGAAGGCCGCGTTCTAGTTCGTGCATCTGGTACTGAACCACTCATTCGTGTAATGGCTGAAGGTCCTAACCAAGAAGAACTACAAGCACTATGCCAAGAAATTGCTGATATTATCGGTAGAGAACAAGGTCTTGCGGAAAAGTAGGGTGTGAGGCATCTACGTAAAGTCGCTGCAGGAACATATATAGGAGGCTTAGATATGAGTGATATATCAATTAGAATAATCTTAATGAATTATCTTTTGGCTTTGGGATATTTTAATCTAAGGGGGTAACATTATTAAAACAATAGGTTTAATTGGGGGAATGAGCTGGGAAAGCACGATTACATATTACCAGGTATTGAATGAAACTATTAAGCAAGTTTTGGGCGGCTTACATTCGGCAAAATGTATTCTATATAGCGTTGATTTTGAAGAAATAGAAAAGTGCCAGGCAAATGGCGACTGGGATAGAAGCGCTGAAATTTTATCCGATGCGGCTCAATCTCTTGAAAAGGCCGGCGCTGATTATATTGTTATATGCACGAATACAATGCATAAAGTGGCGGATGAAATAAAAAAGCATATACACATTCCCATTCTGCATATTGCAGAAATGACTGCGGTAGAGTTGGAAAAATCAGGTATCACAAAGGTCGGTCTACTCGGTACCAAGTACACAATGCAACAAGATTTTTATAAATATATCTTGGAAAATCGGGGGATTCATGTTGTTATCCCTAACGAAGATCAAGTCGAACTTGTGAATGATATTATATACAATGAACTGTGTTTAGGTGTTATTTCTAATGAATCTAAACAACAATACTTAGATATTATTGGTGATTTGGTAAAATCTGGTGTACAAGGTGTTATTTTAGGCTGTACTGAAATCGGACTACTTGTTAAACAGGATGATACGGATATACCGTTATTTGATACTACATTGATACATGCAAAAAATGCGGCGTTGATTTCTATTGATGGAGCATAACTTTTGATACTCTTATGTTTGTGCGATAAATCAAAAAGGATATCTGTATTTGAACTGCTATGAGATTTGAATAAAAAAGAAGAAAGCACTACGTTGAATTGTAATAATTCAGAGTAGTGCTTTTGCCATTATTTATCAGCTACAACGAGTTTATATCCATTCAAGTGAATGTTACTATTTGTTGTGTCTTCGTTAGTTAAAGATTTTACATAGCTATCACCAGTAAGTGTCCAGGTAGAGTCTTTGCTGAGTTTTAGTGTAACTTCTTTAGCTGTATTGTCGGTATTGATAGCGCCAACGAGGCTAGATCCATTTGTCATGTCTAGCGCGATGGTGCTGATGGAGTCAGCTACGATGTTACCACTAAGTTCTTGATTGGATGCGCGGAGTGTGAGGTGACCACCGTTTTCACCATCTTTGCCCCAACGGGAGTCTGCCGCTGCTTTCACCAGTGTCGTAGTATTTGGCATTAAGATTGTGTTGCCTGTAAGGTCTGCTTCAGCAGTGGTGTTATTTACATAGATGAACGCACCTGTACCATGAGTTGTGAGTGTGTTATTTTCCGCTTTTAAACGAGCAATACCGCTTTCAGCATCACCGGAGAAGCTTTGGTAGAGCATGAATCCATTATCTTTGTAGCCAGTTACGTTTGAGTTCGTAAGGGTAATAGAGTTTTTGCCTTCTACAACGCCAATTTCACTGTTATTAGCTACGCCGTTCACATTGTTAGCTGTAATATTACCTGTTGAATAGATAACAGGACTGCCTGCGCCAGAGGTTGTCAGTTTAGCGGCTTCCGCAGTAATCGTACCTTCGCCGCGATCTGTAGCAAGGGTAGCAGAGTGAGCACCTTCAGTAGTGATCGTTAGATTTTTACCATTTACTGTGCCTTTATACGTAGCATCTAGACCGCGAGAGGAATCGCTTTTAGTGTGAATATTAGTGTTCTCTACGTTGATAACAGAGCCTTCACCGGTAGCAAAGACTGCATTGGAACCATTGGAGTTAGATGTAATATTGCTACCCTTAATGTTGATTTGGCTGCCATCAATACCAAGAATTACCGCATTTTGACCTCGGAAATTACTGTTGTCATCGCTTGTAGTATTACCAGTTTTATCGAAAACGCTGTTTTCGATATGTATGACTGCTTTATTTTTGCCTATGAAAGCATTCTGGTCAGATGTTGTATTAGTAATTAACTCATGAGCGATAGATTTGTTTTCTGTTATTATAGACGTACCTGTGAAAGTACTAGTATCTACTTCGGCTTGTGGTGCCATGCCAGTAGGGGCTCCGTTTTGCATATCTGTTGGAGGTGCCCCGTTTTGACTTCCACTTGGAGGTGCTCCATTAGGAGCACCTACTGGCGGTTGACCTGCAGGTGGTTTGCCATGTGGTGCACCATTTGGTGGTGTGCTATCTTGAGCAGATGGTAAAGTTGGAGCTTGTTCTGTAGTGGTTACAACGGCTACGTTAGTATTCGCTTGTGTTTCTGCTGCAAAGGTTGGAATGATAGCTAATGTAGATAAGGCGGCACCTAATACGGCAGGTAGGACCCAACGACGTAATTTTCTGTATTGTATGTTATTTTTATGTGTTCTATGTTTCTTTTTTATGGTTGTTTTATTCATAATCAGTATCTCCAAAATGTTATAAATATATTTCGAAAATATAGTAAAATCTAATTGTATAAAATATAGATTGATAGCAGTATAATTTCTTACAATGAAAATACCGTGAAGTATAGAAGAAATCTTTTTTTATTGCCTTTGAATTAGGTTCGGAGGTTTACATCTCATCGATTTTTTTAGTATAATATAGCTCAGTACATAATTCATATTTGTACTAATTCTGCCGTATATCATAGAAAGGAAATCCGAATTCGTAAAGGCGAATAGCGCAAGTACCCGCGAAGGCAGTCGTTAGGGTAGACGAGGTGAAGAGTGATCGAATAATCAGCGGATGCTCTTCCGGCACATTCATGTCGTAACAGATACTAAAAAGCCCATTGGTAACAATGGAGACAAAGTGTATCTGAATGAATTGTATTAAAGTAATAATTAATACATAATTGAAACATTAATCTAGAACATTAATTAGCCTTAGTTGTTGGCTGGGGCTAGAATGCCCCCAGTTATAGGAGGATATATTTATGTGCGGTATCGTAGGATACATTGGCTTTAATCAAGCATCTGATTTCTTATTGGACGGTATGGCGAAATTAGAATACCGTGGTTATGACTCTGCAGGTATTGCTGTTATCGGCCCTGAAAATGTAATTAAAATTCAAAAAAAGGTTGGTCGTCTTGCCAATCTTGAGGCGATTGTAAAAGCAGATACTAATGAAGGGACTGTAGGTATTGGTCATACTCGTTGGGCTACTCATGGTCGTCCATCCGATATGAACTCCCATCCCCATGCATCTGAAGATGGTAAATTTGCTGTTGTTCACAACGGTATTATTGAAAACTACATGCCTTTAAAAGAAGAGCTTATTGCAAAAGGTTATCATTTCAAATCTGAAACTGATACAGAAGTAGTAGCTCATTTATTAGAGGATATGTATGATGGCGATTTCGTAGGCACTGTACGTCGCATGCTCGCTCGTGTTGACGGTGCATATGCACTTGAAATCATCTGCTCTGATGAGCCAGATAAAATCATTTGTACTAAAAAAGAAAATCCATTGGTTATCGGTCTTGGCAAAGGCGAAAACTTCGTTGCCTCCGATATTCCAGCTATCATTAACTACACACGTGATACATACATCTTGAGCGATGGTGAATTAGCTATCGTTACTCGCGATGCTGTATCCGTATTTGACCGTGAAGGTAATCCTGTTGATAAAGAAGTATTCCACGTTAACTGGAATGCAGAAGCAGCAGAAAAAGGCGGTTATGAACACTTCATGTTGAAAGAAATTCATGACCAACCTAAAGCTGTACGCGATACATTCGGTACACATATCTCCGAAGATGGTAAAACAGCAATTTTTGATGAGTTGAATTGGACTGCTGACGATGTAGCAGCTTTCAATAAAATTCTCATCGTTGCATGTGGTACTGCATACCATGCAGGTCTTGTAACTAAACAATATATTGAAAACTTGGCGCGTATTCCTGTAAATGTGGAAATTGCATCTGAGTACCGTTACAGCAATCCATTGACTGATGACAAAACATTATGTATCGTTATCAGTCAATCCGGTGAAACATCCGATACATTGGCTGCTTTGAAAGAGGCTAAACGTCTTGGCGCTAAATCCTTGGCAATTACAAACGTAGTAGGCTCCAGTATTTCCCGTGAAGCAGATAACACTGTGTACACATGGGCAGGTCCTGAAATCTCTGTAGCATCTACAAAAGCGTATACTACTCAATTAGTAGCAGGCTTGTTGTTCGCTGTATACCTTGGCCAATTAAATGGCAAAATGGATCCAGCTTTAGGTGAAGAAATCCTTAGCGGTGTTAAAAACTTGCCTACATTGATTCATGAAATCTTTGAAGTAGACGAAGATATGAAAGCCTTTGCAAAACATTATGGCTTCAAATCTGATGCGTTCTTCTTGGGTCGTGCTATCGACTATGCAGTAGCGATGGAAGGTGCTTTGAAATTGAAAGAAATTTCTTACATCCATGCGGAAGCATATGCTGGTGGCGAGTTGAAACATGGTACATTGGCTCTCATCGAAGAAGGCGTACCTGTTATCGCATTGGCTACACAAGAAGATGTGTACGATAAGATGATCAGCAACATCCGGGAAGTAAAAGCGCGTGAAGCTGTTGTAATCGGTATTGGCATGAAAGGTGACGAAGAATTATCTAAACACGTAGACCATACAATCTATGTGCCTCGTGCAAATAAATTCATCGCTCCAATCTTAGCGGTTGTACCATTGCAATTATTGGCGTACTACGCAGCGATTACACGCGGCGCAGATGTAGATAAACCACGTAACTTGGCTAAATCTGTAACCGTAGAATAATATATATAACCAACAGTGCCTCGGCACTGTTGGTTTATTTCAATATAGGGAGACTATTATGGCAGTTATATTTTCCGGCATCCAACCAAGTGGGGAATTAACACTTGGCAACTATTTGGGGGCTTTACGTAATTTCTTAGAGTATCAAGATACTGACGAATGTTATTATTGCATCGTTAACCAACATGCGATCACTGTACCGCAAGATCCAAAAGAGTTATTCCAAAATACTCGTAATTTGGCTGCGTTGTACCTAGCGGTTGGCCTCGATCCTAAAAAGGTCACATTGTTCGTACAATCCGAAGTGCCTGAGCACGTTAAACTCGGTTGGGTTATGCAATCTATCAGCTATGTTGGCGAATTAGAGCGTATGACACAGTACAAAGATAAGTCTCAAAAACAAGGTGACTCTATTCCTACAGCGTTGCTTACGTATCCACCATTGATGGCGGCTGATATTTTGTTATATGGTACTAACTATGTTCCAGTAGGTGAGGACCAAAAACAACATCTTGAGTTGACTCGTAATTTGGCAGAGCGTTTTAACCGTAGATTTGGCGAAACTTTCGTAGTACCTGATATCAAGGTAGGCGAAGGTGGTGCTCGCGTTATGAGCTTACAAGAGCCAACTAAGAAAATGAGTAAATCTGATGATAACCAAAATGCTACCATTCGTCTTTTGGATGCACCAGACTTGATCGTGAAAAAATTGAAACGCGCTCAAACTGACTCTGATAACGCGGTGCGTTACGATAAAGAAAACAAACCGGGCATTTCTAACTTGATGGGCATTTATCGTGCCATCACAAAAGACAGCTATGAAGCTATCGAAGAAATGTATGCCGGTAAAGGTTATGGTGTCTTCAAATCCGATATCGCAGACCTATTGGTGGCAACTCTTGAGCCAATTCAACAACGTTACAATGAATTGATTACAAGCCCTGAACTTGATGTAATTCTCGATGAAGGTGCTGCTAAGGCTCATGCTAAAGCAAGTCAAATGTACCGTAAAGTAGAGCAAGCTATGGGCTTGTGCCGTAAATAAAATCATATAGTAGACTTTCAATTTGTGAGGTAAGCCATGACGAAACAAGAGGCGATGGAACGCTTTTCATCAGGGGCCGTACAACAGAGCTTAGAAATACATCGTGGAATCCAGTGGACTGGACGCATCGTCGGTCTATTGGTGTGCGTGTTAATTGTGAAATATTTGCCGTCTGATTGGGCTGAGCGTATATTGTATTATCTGTTGTTACTTCTTATATTGTGGACCCTTCATAGATTAGGTGAAAGTCAAGCTTTTATCTGTGAAAAGGGCCTCGTGTTAAAACGTAGGCCTTTTTCTTTTATAGAATACTTTCACAGTCTCTTTCATGGGGATGAATATTTTGTCTTTGTCGATTATGAGCATATTATTGGATTTACCGAAGGGTGGCGTGAATTGCAGGCCATGAATGGTCATGGTGGTATTTATGTCATACCCTTAGACCTTGCGCAGGTAGGGTATAAAGATAAAATGGCCATGATTGAAGCTATTAATAAGCATTCAGATCTTTAAAGTATTGGATGATGAAAACATTTTAATCTTATAACAGATGATATGTAGTATTGCTTAGTTAAGAAAATTCAAAAATTCATCAAATTAGCTATTTACAACTTTAACGAACTAAAGTATAATACAATCATCGGGTACAGACATGAGTTCTGTACAGCATAGAATAGCAAGTAATTAAAGGTGTAACACACCGTGGAGGATAGTTATGAATTGGAAAAAAATGATGGCCGTTGGCCTTGCAGCAGTATCTATGATGGTATTTGTAACGGGTTGTGGTAGTGATACTAAAACTGCTAATAAAGAATTACCTAAAAAAATCGTTATCGGCTTAGATGATAGCTTCCCTCCTATGGGCTTTAAAGATGATAAAGGCGAAATCGTAGGTCTTGATATCGATATGGCTAAAGAAGCAGCTAAACGTGCTGGCATGGAAGTAGAATTCAAAGCTATCGACTGGTCCAGTAAAGAAGCTGAGTTGAAATCTAAAAAAATCGACGCTTTATGGAATGGCTTAACAGTATCTCCTGAACGTGAGAAAAATATTTTGTTCTCCAACACATACATGAAGGACAAACAATACATCGTTATTCGTAATGATGATGAATCCATTAAATCTAAAGCAGATCTTGCAGGTAAAGTAGTAGGTGTTCAACAAGCTAGTACTGGTGAATCTGCATTGCAAAATGATCCGAGTGGTAAAACTGTGAAAGAAACAAAATCCTATGCTGATTTCGTAAGTGCTTTCATGGATCTTGGTATTGGACGTGTTGATGCAGTTATCGCAGATGGTGTTATCGCTCGTTACCTCATGACAAAAGAACCTGGTAAATACAAAATCGTAGAAGGTACTGATTACGGTGTTGATAACTTTGCTGTTGGCTTCCGTAAAGATGACACTGCATTGCGTGATAAAATCAATGGTATCTTAGCTGAAATGAAAAAAGATGGTACTGCTGATAAAATCGTTGAAAAATGGTTAGGTTCTAGCGCAGACCTAGATAAGAGCGATGCTAAATAGTACAATTCGTGATATACTAATAGTACTATGGTCAGTTTGTACAACAGATAATTAAAGAACGAAATGTACACTAGAGAAGAGGCCAGATGCCTCTTCTCTAGTCGTGTTTTGAAGGAGTATTCCATGTTAGATTATTTATTGCAGATTATCCCAACCATCGCTGATGGTTTAAAGGTAACCGTATCGCTATTCTGTATTGTATGGATTTTATCCATCCCTGGCGGTATCTTACTTGCTTTGGTGCGTCTATCTAAATTTACAGTGCTCGACAAAATTGTTGAAGCCTTTGTATATTTGATGCGCGGTACACCATTAATGCTACAAATTTTATTCGTATATTATGCATTGCCTATCATTACAGATGGTGCAGTCCAAATGGATGATGCTACAGCCGCAGTGCTTACATTCGTATTGAACTACGCAGCGTATTTATGTGAAATTTTCCGCGGTGGTATTCAATCCATTTCTCGTGGTCAGTACGAAGGGGCAAAGGTTCTTGGTTTTACTTATGCCCAAACGATGCGTAAGATCATCTTGCCACAAATGTTTAAACGCGTATTGCCTCCGCTTGCGAATGAGACAATTAACTTGTTGAAAGATACTTCTCTCGTATATGTATTGGCTATGAACGATATCTTGCGTATTACAAAATCTATCGTACAACGTGACTTTGATATCTCTGCCTTCTTAGTGGCAGCTTTATTCTACTTGATCTTTACCTTTATTTTGACAAATATCTTCAACTACTTAGAAAGACGATTTGCTGTATACGAAGATTAATCTGTCCTGTAGTTGCTTGTCATATTGATAGATCTAATTATTGTCTATATGGATGACTTAAATCCAATACTTAGAATGATTAGAGTTAAAGATGTGATGATTTAAGAGGTACTTATGACATTTGTAAATATGGAGCGTATTGAAAAACGCTTTAACAATCAAACTGTATTGCGCGATGTATCGCTCAAAATGAATAGAGGGGAAATCGTTTCTATCATCGGCCCATCTGGCTCTGGTAAATCTACATTCTTGCGCTGCTTAGGTCAATTGGAGACCATTGATGGTGGTTCTATTACTGTAGATGGTACTGTCCTTGCTAGTACAGATGCTAATGGCACCGTGAACTATGCTAGCCAAGAAACACAACATGATTTGCTATTACGCATGGGTATGGTTTTCCAATCTTTCAATTTATTCCCTCATATGACGGTACTTGATAATATTATGATTGCACCGCGTATGGTAAAAGGCATGAAAGATGATGAGATTTTACCGATTGCAGAGCGATTACTTAATAAAGTTGGCCTATGGGAAAAGCGCGATATGTATCCATCCCGTTTATCTGGGGGCCAACAACAACGTGTGGCTATAGCTCGTGCATTGGCGATGAATCCAGAAATTATGCTCTTTGATGAACCAACATCTGCTCTTGATCCAGAGTTAACAGGTGAGGTTCTAAAGACTATTAAACAATTGGCCGATGATCACATGACAATGATTATCGTAACTCATGAAATGAACTTTGCTCGTGAAGTATCTGACCGTGTCATCTTCATGGCCGACGGTGTCATCCAAGAGGAAGGTACACCAGAGCAAATTTTCAATAATCCACAGAACGATAGAACGAAAGCGTTCTTGGAGAATATGTTATAGGAGGTCTTATGAAGTTACGTTTTATTGCTGCAACATTGGCTGTAATGGCTATGAGCACGACCTCTATTATGGCAGAAGGCTTACAAGGTAGACCTGAAACTCCGCTAGCTATCGTAGATTCCCAAAAGGATTCTGCATCTATTTTGCCAGAACAGTATAAATCGTATGCTACTACGATGAATACGGTAGTTAAAGACTATAAAAATGGCTATACCTTTACGATTCCATGGCGTGTAGCTGATGGTGTTAAGCTTGATATGGATGTACGTAGTGAAAGTGAGCATATTCAAGGCTATTCTTTCAACTTAGCAGGTCCAACGCAAGATGATTCCTATACTGTGTCTTTCACAAAACGCAATAATACACCGCAAGACGGGGTAGCTCAAAAGGAATGGAATACGACTTGGTATGGTGTGCCAATCAAGGGGATGTCTGATGAAGAGTACTTGAGCATCTGGCGTCAGCATAGTAATGTTTTTGAAAATAATGATATCGTTGGTGGCTTCTTTAATAAGAAAGGGGCTACATCAGCACGTTGGGATAAAACAACACCAAAATCGTACGCTGAAATGACATCTACAGAGCCTGTTCAATCCGTATTTGAAGTGGAATTTATTATGGATAAGGACCCGACGCATCGCTATAATTTAGTCAGTACCTATGCGCCTATTCAAGGGGAATTTATGGAACAAGGCTTGATGGAACATACAATTCCATCCTTTGAACTATTAAACAAATCCGGTTCTAACGCAATCAAAGGTGTTAAGCAGTTTATCTCAGGCACAAGTGATATCAGCGTAGCTGAAGGTATTAAATTTGCCTATCCAAAAGGTTTTACCCGTCTGAATGAAAAGGGTAAAATTGCTTTTGCTAAGCATAATGTGCGCCTAGATGTTGAATCCTTTACAATACCTGTACAAGCGGTTAGTACTGGTATGCCTACAATGATGGGCAAACAAATGCTTGGTGATTATTATCTCAAACAATTAGTTGAGGTGAATAAGGCAACCATCACTCGTTATGAAACACATATTATTGATGGTAATGTTATGTTCTACTTGGCAGGCCATATGAAGAACCCTAATACGGCTGATACATCTGTAGCTGCACCAGTATCCTTTGCCGCTACTATTATCTTAGGTAATGAAGGCAATGTAGCCGTGGCTCGTATGATTGGCCCAGCAGGTACTAGCCTTAGCACACCAGAGCTTATCGATGTGCTCGATGGATTCAAGTTGACTACTACATTGAATACGAACCAATCTTCGCAAGTGTTATAATATACACATAATATTCTTTTATTTGTATAATTCTGTATAATTTGTGCTATAATAAAAGAAATCCTCTAGAAAAAGAGGAGTTTTCCTTGATGGTCTAGAATATAATAATATAGGCTAAACGATCTTTGATCATATCCCCTTTGAGGGATTAGAAATAGGAGGGGTTATTATGGTTACCTACAAAACTATTGTCGTACCTACTGATGGTTCTGAAAATGCTAAACGTGCGTTGGAACATGCTCTCGCTGTAGCGGACCGCAACCATGCTGAATTGATTATTGTTCACGTTGCAAATATTGTGTCTGCTATTTCCAATTTCGATCAAACACCAATTTCCGGTGGCTACGTATCTGAACAAATTGCGGAAGATATGGAAGAAACTGGTAAAGAAATTCTTAACGATGTAGTGAAAGAAATTCCTACAGGCGTAAAAGTTAAAAGCGTATTCGAAGTTGGCTCCCCTGGTCCTGCATTGTTAGCAGTAGCTAAAAAATACAATGCTGATCTTATCGTAATGGGTAGCCGTGGCCTTGGTCCATTGAAAGGCTTGTTCATGGGTAGCGTAAGTAGCTATGTAACTAGTCACTCCACTTGCCCTGTATTAATCATTAAATAATTCATATCCTGTATAGATATGATATAAAAAGAGACTTTGCTCTAACAAAGTCTCTTTTTTAATATAAGATGAATTGCAATAAGTAATGCGACAAAATTAAATCAATTTTCTAATCTCATGTT
>URQX01000009.1 GCA_900550175.1 uncultured Veillonella sp. | reverse complement strand
CAGAAGTTGCTATTAACTTCTTCGATGCAAATCGTCGTTAATCCAAATATTAAAAAGAGGATTCCTCAGGGATCCTCTTTTTTTGTGCTTACATAGTAATCATAAGGTTGAAAACGTAGATGATGTAAACGCGTTTTTTTGGATATGATATTTTTATATTTAGAGAGTTTATAAAAAATATAGAGATTATTGTAAGGGGGGATATAAATATTTGTATTTTATGTCCAAAAAAATACTTGTAGCGTATTTTTGTAATTCGCCCGGATGCGTGTAATTTGTATTAAAAGTTATAAAATACTAGATAGAATAAGGATTGCCGTACTCATATATCAACTATTAATTATAAACTGATGATGAATAAAAAATGAATGATACATTATTTTTTTGATTAATATACTTGCTTTAAGTATTAAAAATAGCGTAAACTATAAGAAGTATCTAAGATTTATGATATTGAGGTAACCCTGTGAATTTACAAATACGGATTTGGATATCCAATGTTGTGCTCTTTGTAGTGCCTATTTTGATAGCAATTATCTTATTTTTGCTATACTTTACAGGTTTGCGCATATTGGCTAATGCCGGTTACTATTTGCGTATTGAGCAGGAACAACAATTTAAAAGTGTCAGTCGAATCACTGAAACAATTACCTTTTATGGTTTAGAAAACAACTTAATAGATAGCTTAGTAAAACCTAGCTATAGCCTACTTGATCCTAAGGAAGTATATGTAGAGGTACTAGATCAAGGTAATATGGTGTACAGTTATGGTAATCCTCAAATCTATAGTGCTTCTGCTATTGTTGGTCTTATTGATGTAAATCCAGAGTTACAAGGGATTGTATATCAATCCAACAATACTTTTGTCTATGAAATGCGGAAATACGATGGGCGACATGCTTATGTATATCATATTGCTATTAAGCGTGCTACACATGGTAGTGATAGTTTAATGGAATCTGTATCCTTCTACATAATCATAGTTGCTATATTGCTGTTTATTGTTACATTTTTTGCTATTAACCGATTTGTTACACGCTTTATTATGATTCATGTTAAGAATATGACGAAATCCTTAGAAATGGCGAATCGTCAGATTGAAATGGAACAGGAGCAACAAAAAGAATTATTAGCAGGGATATCACATGATATACGGACACCGTTAACTGCGATTAAAGCGTATGCAGAAGGTGTTCGTGATGGTATTGCACCAACAGAAGAGCAACAAAAACGCTACATGGGAATCATTTTGAAACGGGCTAATGATTTAGATTCGATGTTAGAGGAGTTATTCCTTATTACCACATTGAACTATAAGAAAGAATCTCGCCCATCTGAACGAATTGAACTCGGTCAATATGTACGTGATTTTGTAGAGGATCATTTGGCTCCTTATCAAACAAGAGGTCTAGACATTAAGTTCCGTATAGCTGCGGAAAATGCTTTTATTAATGCAAATCCGCAATTGCTACAACGTGTTTTACAAAATGTATTGAATAATAGTGCTAAGTACAAAATGGCTGATATTGGTCATTGTGTAATTGATGTAACTAGTGATGATGATTTTGTATATTGTGTTATCAGTGATGATGGACCGGGGGTACCACCAGAATCGCTAGAACGTTTAATGCGTCCATTCTACCGTGTAGATTCGTCTCGTACAAACCCACAAGAAGGTAGTGGTCTGGGATTGTCGATTATTCGTCGAATTATGGAAATCTTTGAAGGCCGAGTTGTGATTGAAAATGTAAGGCCACATGGTCTACGTATTATATTAGAATTTCCTAAGCAAGGAGAAGAGTCATGAGTGAACATATCTTAATTATTGAAGACGATTTGGATATTGCCAATATTGAGCGTGATTATTTAATGGTAGCAGGTTATGATGTAACCATTATGACTAATGGTACAGATGGTATTGAAGCTGCATTAAATACTCCTGTAGATCTTATTATCCTCGATGTTATGTTACCAGAAATGGATGGCTTTGAAGTTTGTCGACAAATTCGTGACAAAGTTCGTGTGCCAATTGTTATGGTAACAGCTCGACTTGATGATATTGATAAAATCCGTGGTTTAGGTGTAGGCGCTGATGACTACATTGAAAAACCATTCTCGCCATCTGTATTGATTGCAAAAATCAAAGCTATGTTAGCACAATATAAGCGTTTAACAGAGCGTGATGCCATGGAAACCAATGCTATTCAATCCGGAGAAATCCGTCTTGATCCTAAGATGATGAAAGTTTGGGTAAACGAAAAAGAAGTTCACCTTAAAAAGAAAGAATTCCAGTTATTAGAATTCTTAATGCGTAATCGTGATATCGTATTCAGTAAAGAAGAATTATACTCTCGCGTTTGGGGGTTAGATTCCTATGGTGATTATGCAACAGTAGCTGTACATATCAACCGTTTACGTGAAGAAATTGAAGATAATCCATCCGATAGTAAGCACATTATTACTGTATGGGGCGTTGGTTATAAATTTGTTTGATAACTGAAATCATTTTCATATTACGCTCACGTTTTTGGTGGCTGTTGATAAAATATGAGTTTATAGGAAGTTATTATATAGATATAATCAAAGATTTAAAAATTGTTTATATACTTCCTTTGATAGTTTAGATATTCCATGTATACTTATCTAAGTAAGGCTGACTTTTGATTCTAGATAAGAAACAACTAAACTTCTCTCTCTTAATAAGTTCTCTCTCAACTTATCTAGATCACATATACTCTCTCTCAACAGTCCTTACACTCTCAAACTATATGCATAAAGGGCATTCCTAGCGACGGCTAGTGAATGCCCTTTATGTTTTTATGATAGCTTTGATAGAGAGCTTTTTATATCATGTCTCTCCAATTGAATTGTTCTTTAAAAACTATTGGAAACATATTATTTATAGAAATTATATTTTTATAATAGATGTAATAAATTGTTATCTTGCATTGTAAAGTGTTGCGTACTATAATAGGTTCATCAAAAATCGATTTTATAAAATTGATTTTTATTAAATCATTAAGAAATGATATGAGGAGATGCGCATGAATTTTTCAAAATATAAAAGATCAATTATTGCCTGTGTGCTAGCTCTTGGTATTGGTGTAGGTGGTGGATACTATTTCTTTGGTAATCCTGTTACACATCAAACAACTGTGAAGGAGCAAACTAAACAAACTAAACCTATTACAGATACACGTAATACATACGTAGTTCAAGCGGCGAAAGAATCTGGCCCAGCTGTAGTGGGAATTACCACTCAAGTTTTCCAAAAGGATATTTTTAACCGTACCATCTATGCTGGAGAAGGTGTAGGCTCTGGTGTATTGATTGATAATGATGGACATATCGTAACAAATAATCACGTTGTAGCTGGTGCTAAAAATGGAGAGGTTACAGTTTCCTTGTCCAATGGATCTACTGTCACAGGTACAGTTATCGGTACAGATGCCCAAACAGACTTAGCTGTTGTTAAAATCGATCCACCAAAGGATATTCAACCTATAAAAATTGGTGACTCTGATTCCTTGCAAGTAGGGGAACCGGCTATCGCCATTGGTAATCCTTTAGGTCTAGAGTTTAAAGGCTCTGTTACATCTGGTGTAATCAGTGCCTTAGCACGTACTATTGATGATCAAGGGCAACGCTTCCCATTGATTCAAACAGATGCAGCTATTAATCCAGGTAACTCTGGTGGTGCTCTCATCAATGCAGATGGTGAATTAATCGGTATCAATAGTTCTAAGATCTCTAAAGAAGGCGTTGAAGGTATGGGCTTTGCCATTCCTATTAACTCCGCTATGACTGTTGTAGATTCTATTATTAAGAATGGTAAGGTTGTACGTCCTTATATTGGTGTATGGGCTGTAGATCGTCAAACAGCAGCACGTAACAATGTAAGCTATGAAGGTGAAGGTCTTCTTATAGTCCAACTTGATTCGAATGGTCCTGCTGCACAAGCTGGTTTAGTAGAAGGCGATACAATTGCTCAAATTGATGGCAAGAATATTAGTACATTGTTAGAATTAAAAGAGCAAATTGACGCTAAGAGCCCTGGTGATACAGTTTTGGTATCTTATACTCACAATGGTAAAATGAAGAGTACAAAGCTTAAATTAGGCCAAGCATCCTCAAATTAAATTCAGATTATTTTAGATAAGTGAAGTCTCTTTATCCTGAATAAAAATCCTCATCCTTTGGATGAGGATTTTTTGATATACGATGATAATTGAGATATATTTCGATATAAATAACTTGAAATTAGCATAAATTTTGAAAATATTTTTATCTATATAAACCTAGACTTTACCTATGTTTATTAGCGATAGAATTCAAAGCTTTGGCTATGTAAAATATATTTTTAACAAGGTACCTTGCATTACGAGGTACCTTGTGTTATTATGTATTTGTCAGTACATGATAGTGACCGTAAGAGAGCTTTCACATTGGCAGGTAGGCACAGCCTAAAGGGAGGAACTATGCAAGTTCAATTAAAAAAAGGTGTTATGGATATGCTTGTGCTAGCATTATTAACACAAAGTGATCGCTATGGATATGAAATCGTAAGCACTATTTCGGAGTATATTGAAATTTCGGAAGGAACTATATATCCATTATTTAATAGATTAAAGAAAGAAAAGTATGTTGAAACATATTTGAAGGAATCCTCTACAGGACCATCTCGAAAATATTATCATATCACGACTGATGGTCGTGAAGCATACAATAAGATGCGCCAAGAATGGGATGAATTTTCTGGCGTCATCAATATTCTGTTGAGAGGAGTCGACTATAATGGACAAAAATAGCTTTTTAGAAGCACTGCGCAATATATTCAAAAAGGCGCGCGTTGCTGATGTAGAGAGTATTATAGAGGTTTATGAGGAACATTTTGCTGTAGGCTATGAAAAAGGTCTTACAGATAGTGAAATCATTAAATCTTTGGGAACTCCAGAAGAAATCTATACATCCTATGTAGATGCAGGTATTATTACAGATACATTAGGACAAGATGGTGCTGAAAGTAAATCTGTTAATATGCAAGAAATTTATGCACGCTTTGATGATTATAAAGAACGTTTATTACCACAATTACCAGGTATGGCTAAAAAAGCATCCAAAACATTGTTATCTATTGGAAGTGGTTTGTCATATATTGTAGGGGTTTTACTATTTATTATTACACCTGCTATCTTATATTTACTCGGAAGCTCATGGCAACCGTTTGAGAATGTAACGGCATTTCCTGCATTATCATTGGTAACTTTAGTTGCACTTGGTGGTGTAGGTCTCTTTGGGGGCCTTACATGTATCTTTATTGGTATTGAACTTCGTGGTGTACGCGAACGTTATTTCAGCAATGTAGATTAAGGAGGACCTATGAGACGAATTATAATTGCTGCCATTCTAACTGTAATCAGTGCTGTAGGGGTAGGTACATCCTTTGCTGTAAATGATTTACCAAATTTTGGTGAATGGATGAAAACCAATGAACAACAGTTTAGAAAACCACATAGACATGATGGTTCTAATATGCATATGGACCAACATATGATGGATGGAAATAATCAAATGATGCCTCAAGATGGTATGGGGCCAAATAATGGTCAACATATGTACCAAAATTGTCAAAACCAAATGATGCCTCAAGATGGTATGGGACGAAATAATGGTCAACATATGTATCAAAATAGTCAAATGTCTCCACAAGACCAACCATCTCAAGGTTATCAACCTAATGGTAATGCTTCAGAACAAGCACCTAATGGTGAGACACAAGCTCAATAAAATATATAAAACTATTAATATAGATTGAGCCGTATATTTTAAGATATTAATAGATATAGAGTTAGATCTATCTGAGGATATCGTTGTTTTAATCGTATTTGAATATTAGGTAAAGGTGAAAATATGAAAAAACTTTTAATTGCTACAGTATTAACCGCAGCATTTGGGATTGGCGGTGTAACATTTGCTTCTACTAATGACGTACAAAATAATAATGAGCCAATCAAGATGAACTTGTTAGTAGAACAAAATCATGATGATGCAAACAATTTCCAAGATAAAAAATGTGATATGCTACTAGAAAATCAAAATAACCAAATGCATAGACATGATCGAATGGAGCATATGCCAATGAATCATCAAGTTGATAATATGCATGGAAAAGATAACGATCAATCTATGAGAGCAGAAGGTCAAAACCATCAAATGAGAGCTGAAGGTCAAAACCATCAAATGAGACAACAATGTAATAATCATCAAATGCCTCCGCAAGGTCAACCTGGCCAAATGCATCAAGGTGGGCAACCAAATGGTAATGCACCTCAACCATCTGTGGAACAAGGTGCACCACAGACTACTCAAATTCAATAGTATTCTATTGATTCTTTTCTCTCACAACACTTTCAGAGTGCGTGGTCGTGAAAGTGCATTCATGGCCACCATAGAGCCACACACTCTATGTGATACATTCGTATCAGAATCTCTCTCTTACACACAATAACTACACACAACCAAAAAGAGCTCCTCAGTGAAGGAGCTCTTTTTGTATCTGTTTATGATTTTATTTGATGTGTTTAGAACCGCGTTCTGTCATAGCTACGCCGTCTTGGCAAAGAGGGCATTCTTCAGGTTTGTATGTAGGAACTTCGAGGTTAAGTAAGGCTTGTACTTTTTCGTGAGGTACGCCGAATTCTGCTTTACCGCCAGAACGGTTAACGAGCAAACCTACACCTACGATTTCACCACCGGATTGGTTTACAACATTTACTACTTCTTGTACAGAACCACCAGTTGTTACGATGTCTTCAACGATAAGTACGCGTGTGCCTGGCTCAATTTTAAAGCCGCGGCGCAATGTCATAACACCTTTTTCACGTTCTGTGAAGATAGCGCGTGTACCAAGAGCTTTACCTACTTCATGAGCTAGTAAGATACCACCAGTCATAGGTCCAATAACAAGTTCTACATTTTGATCACGGAAGCGTTCAGCTAATTCTTTACAAAGTGTTTCAGTGTATTTAGGATGTTGCAATACATTGAATTTTTCAACGTACATTGGGCTGTGGAGTCCAGATGTCAAAAGGAAGTGACCTTCTAAAATAGCTTGAGTGTCGATCAGTAATTGTTTTACTTCTTGTTCTGTCATCATTTGGATACATTCTCCATTTCTTCAATAATTAAACGAACTGCTTCACGAGGATTTTCAGCCTGTGTAATAGGGCGGCCAATAACGAGGCGAGATGCGCCATCTTGTAATGCACTAGCAGGTGTAGCAATACGTTTTTGGTCGTTTGTTGCTGCAAAGGATGGGCGGATACCAGGTGTTACGATAAGGAAATCATCACCACATGCTTCGCGGATCATTTTAGCTTCTAAGGCAGAACATACAACGCCATCCATACCACATTCTTTAGCAAGCTTTGCTAAACGAATAACTTGGTCAGAAATAGGTAGTTGCCCACCAGTTGCAGTCCAAGCTTCATCATCAAAGCTAGTTAACACAGTAATTGCCAATAATTTAGTTCTTTCAACACCTAATTGTTCAGCTGTTTCGCGAGCTGCCTGTACAGCTGCTTTCATCATAACTGGACCACCTTGACCATGCATAGTGATCAAGTTAGCCCCTAAACGTGTTAGGGAAGATACGCCATGCGCTACCGTATTAGGAATATCATGTAATTTCAAATCAAGAAATACTTGCTTGTTTTGCTCTTGTAAATAGCGAACTGTTTGCTCTCCTTCGGCGTAGAATAGCTCCATGCCGACCTTGTAAAAGCTAACCGCATCACCAAGGGATGTTACGATTTCTTTCATCGCATCCATAGTGGATACATCAAGGGCAACGATTAATCTGTCATCTGCCATCTTGCAACCTCCATACTACATATATATCTAAATAATTTTCACATACAGAGGGCCCATCTGTCAATTAAAATTGATGTGAAAGAGGTGACTATTAGTCACCCTTGAATAGTAGATTATAGACTGTTTCATGCTATAATAAATGGAGAAAATGAATATAATTCTTATATATAAATTTTGAAACATATAGATTTGAAAGGAGTCCTATGTTAGATTTTGTTGCATTAGACTTTGAAACAGCTAATAAATTTAAAAATAGTGCGTGCTCCTTAGCGGTTATTACCGTAAAGGATGGACAGATTACAAAGAAGGCATACAGCCTTATTAAACCACCATTCATGAGCTTCGATGATGAATGTATTGAAATTCATGGCATTCAACCAAAGGATGTTATCCACGAGAAAACATTTGATCAATTGTGGAATGCTATCTACGAAAATCACTTAAAAGGCAATATTATGGTAGCTCACAATGCAAAATTCGATATGAATGTATTGCGTGCTACACTGGATTACTATAAAATTCCTTGGCCTGATCTTGATTATGCTTGTACGGTGAAACTTTCACGTGCAGTATGGCCAGATTTAGTAAACCATAAGCTAAATACAATGGCTGCATACATCGGGGTTGAGTTTAAACATCATTACGCATTAGATGATGCGGAAACATGTGCTAAGGTTGTATTAGAGGCGGCTAAGGCTAAGGGCGTTAATAGTTTGCCAGATTTATTGAAGGCTACAGGTGTACCACTAGAACCATTTATTGATGACAAAAATCGCGCTGCTCAAGAGGCTTTACATAAAGAACCTGAGCCAGAGCAAATGTCGTTCTTT
The DNA here is from genome assembly GCA_900550175.1 of uncultured Veillonella sp. Taxonomy (GTDB): domain Bacteria; phylum Bacillota; class Negativicutes; order Veillonellales; family Veillonellaceae; genus Veillonella. Next base: position 18,291 of record URQX01000009.1, on the reverse strand, counting down.
TAGTAAGGAGAGACACTATGTTAGGTAAAGAATTATTATCTTATGTGGATCATACACTATTGCGTCCTACAGCTACATGGGATGATATTAAAGAAATTTGTGACGCTGGCGTAGCCTATAAAACAGCATCTGTATGTATTCCACCGGACTTTGTGGCTTCTGCCCATGAAGCATATCCAAGCCTCAATGTATGTACTGTTATTGGTTTCCCTTTAGGCTATGAAACAACAGAGGTGAAGGTAGCTGAAACAAAGCAAGCCCTTTCGGAAGGGGCCTCTGAAATTGATATGGTTATTAACCTAGGTAATGTAAAACAAGGGGACTTTGATGCGGTTACTGCTGAAATTAAAGCCCTTAAAGCAGCCTGTGGAGATAAAATCTTAAAGGTTATTATTGAAACTTGCTACCTTACTGATTCTGAAAAGGTAGCGCTTTGCAAATGCATTACAGATGGTGGTGCCGACTATATCAAGACATCTACAGGTTTTGGTAGTAGTGGAGCAAGTATTGAAGATATTCAACTCTTTAAGAAACACATCGGTCCTAATGTAAAAATTAAGGCTGCCGGTGGTATTCGTTCTATCTCTGATATGAAAGCCTATATTGCAGAAGGTTGCAGTCGTATCGGCGCCAGTGCAGCAGTAGAATTACTTAAAGATCATTTAGACGAAGAAGTGTAATAGAAAACCACCTAGGCAGTGCTTAGGTGGTTTCTTAGAATGGCGGTATAACCATGCGCATGTATGATATTATTCTAAAAAAACGGTCGAATTTACCCTTAACAGATGAGGAAATTCGTTTTCTTATCTCTGGCTATGTAAATGGGGATATCCCCGACTATCAAGTGAGTGCCTTATTGATGACCATTGTATTTAATGGGATGAATGCTCGTGAACTAGGTACGTTGACCATGGCGATGGCACAGTCGGGGCATATGGTAGATTTAGCCGATATCGATGGGATAACAGTAGATAAGCATAGTACAGGTGGTGTAGGGGATAAGACAACTCTTATCATAGGACCTTTGGTAGCTGCTTGTAGAGGCAAGGTAGCGAAAATGTCGGGCCGTGGCTTAGGTCATACGGGCGGCACTATCGATAAGATGGAATCCATACCAAATCTAAAGGTGTCATTGGACCAAGAGGCATTTATTAATCAGGTCAATACAATAGGCTTGGCTGTAATCGGTCAGTCCGAAGGACTAGCACCAGCAGATAAAAAACTCTATGCATTGCGAGATGTAACGGGCACCGTAGATAGCATTCCGCTGATTGCATCCTCTGTAATGAGTAAAAAATTAGCCTCTGGAGCACAAGCCATTTTATTGGATGTAAAGGTTGGCAGTGGGGCCTTTATGAAAACCTTAGATGATGCTCGTGCATTGGCTAAAGCAATGGTAGATATTGGAACGGAAAATGGCCGCTCTATTAAGGCTGTTTTAACCGATATGGATAGACCACTGGGTCATGCCATTGGTAATGCTTTGGAAATCCGCGAGGTTATTGATACGTTGAAAGGTCATGGCCCAGAGGATTTAACTCATGAATGTGTTATTATGGCAGCTCATATGCTCGTATTAAGCCAAATTTGTGATTATGAAACGGCTCTCAGTCGTGTACAAGAGGCCCTTAATTCAGGATCAGCTCTTGAACGATTGCGCATGATGATTGATGCTCAAGGTGGAGACAGCCGAGTTCTTGATGATGAAAGCTTATTAGCAATCGGAAAATTTACCTATGATGTTACAGCGCCTCAAGATGGTTACATTACACACATGAATACAGAACAATGTGGTATTGCATCTGTTATGCTTGGGGCTGGTCGCACCGTTAAGGATGGTCCTATTGATTATAGTGCGGGCATCGTAATGCATAAGAAAACAGGTGATACTGTTCGAGCTGGTGAAAGTATAGCTACCTTGTATGCTTCAGATGAAAGCTTGCTCGCCAATGCTAGTAAAACATATTTAGAGTCAATTACCGTTGGCAAAACTGCACCAATTGTAGTGGATACGATTCTTGATATGGTGGAATGAGGATGTCCATATGATAGAAAAGGAAACTGATATGACGGAACAGGAAATTCAAAAGCTTATTGATCGTGCCATAGTAGCTCGTGAGAAAACCTATAGTCCTTATTCCCATTTTGGTGTAGGTGCAGTCCTTGTATGCGAGGATGGGAGTATCTATGAAGGCTGCAATATAGAAAATGCTTCCTATGGCTTAACGAACTGTGCAGAACGAACTGCTATATTTAAAGCTGTTTCAGAAGGGCATACAAAATTTAAGGCCCTTGCCGTAGTTGCTGATACGGAAGGACCTTGTGCACCTTGTGGCGCTTGTCGCCAGGTGATTTCTGAATTTGAAATACCACAGATTATTTTGGCTAATCTAAAAGGCAATTATAGAGTTGTTAGTCTTGATGAGTTATTACCATTTAGATTTGGTGCTGAAAGCTTATAGAAAAAAGAGACCACATATGTGGTCTCTTTCACTTTATACCTTAGAATGCAGGAACAACTGCACCTTTGTATTTTTCTTCAATGAATTTTTTGATTTCAGGGCTATGAAGTGCTTCCATCAATTTTTTGATGCGCGGATCGCTTTCATTGCCTTTAAGTACAGTTACGATGTTTACGTAAGGAGAATCTTTAGATTCGATTGCCAATGCATCTTTACCAGGGTTAAGACCTGCATTTAATGCATAGTTTGTGTTAATAGCTGCTAAAGCTACATCGTCAAGAGAACGAGGTATTTGAGCTGCTTCTAATTCAACAAATTGGTAACCATTAGGATTGGAAGTGATATCTTGAATTGTAGACAAGATATTGCTGGAGTCTTTCAATGTGATAAGACCTTCTTTTTGCAATAACAATAATGCACGACCACCGTTTGTAGGGTCGTTAGGGATAGCGATTTTAGCGCCTTTAGGAAGATCTTTTAAATCTTTAATTTGATGGGAGTATAAGCCCATTGGCTCAAGGTGAACACCACCAGCAGATACTAGTGGAAGGTTGTGAGCTTTTGCGAATTCATCCATGTAAGGTACATGTTGGAAGAAGTTTGCATCGATTTCTTTATCACCCAAAGCAATGTTTGGTGTGTTGTAATCAGTGAATTCAGTGATTTGTAAATCAATACCATCTTTTGCCAAGACAGGTTTAACTTGTTCCAAAATTTCTGCGTGAGGTACTGCTGTAGCACCGATTTTTAATACTTGTTTGCCGTTGTTAGCAGCTTGTTTGTTATTGTCATTACCGCAACCAGCGATCAATAAAGCACCGCCAAGGATTACAGTAGCTGCTAATGCTAAAAATTTTCTCATTAGATACACTCCTTATACAATCATTTCATATAAAATATTACATTAATAGTACTAAATTATTTCCTATCTATCAAGAAGGAATTATTACAAGTTCTCCATAACTTAAAGTTATACCAAAAAGAGATTTCCAAACTAGTATCTATAAATAGTTGATAGTGTTTGGAAATCTCTCTTTATTTTATGTAATTTTATTTATTGTATTTAATGTATGTGTTGGTAAACACTTATTTGCCAATAATTAAACCTATGGACCACATGATTTGATAAATCATAGCAGCCCCTGCAGTGGTTCCCATCGCCTTGTCTAGTAGGAATTCATCTGTTTTAGTACTTAAGGTATGTACAGTTTTGAAAGCTAGTGGTGCTGCGAGAAAGGCGAAGAGGGAGAACCATGTCATGTGACCTACGATAATCCATGCAAGGATCCAAATAAAATTGAATAGGTAGGTGATGCTCATTAAACTGAGGGCACGTTCACGGCCTAATACGATTGGTAATGTACGACGACCATGGCTTTCATCATTTCGAATATCACGAATGTTATTAGTAAGCATAATGGAGCCTACTAGCAATGTAGATGGAATAGCAGGAATTAATAATGCTGAAGATAAGTCACGTGTCCAGGCATAACCTGTAATGAGTACGATAGCAAACCCCATAGCGATACCAGAGGAAATTTCCCCAAATGGTGTACGGGAAATTGGTTTTGGACCACCAGAATAGAGGAAGCTAATTAGAATGCAAAGAAAACCTGCTGGAATATAGTACCAGGTGATAGTTGCCGATAGATAAAGACCGATGATAATAGGTACAACCATGAGTACCTTAATCATGGTAACGATGAGCTCTGGTGTAATGGCACCACGGGTGATAGAACCAGCATTGCCGACCTTTTGCCCCGCATCGAGACCAGATTTAAAATCTTTATATTCATTCCATAAATTAGCTACAATTTGAGCTGTTACAACGGCTAAGAATATTAAAACTGTATGGAAAATGGCAAGACCTGTACCTTGTGCAGCACCAAATGCGTAATAGCTAAAGGCAGCACCTAAAATAGTAGGCCCTAAAGCGGCCGCTAATGTACGAGGCCTAGTGAGTGGAATTATTTCTTGTATCATAATAAAAGCACACCAAGTGTGCACTCCTTTCTATTTCTCATACCCTATATTTACATATCTATTTAAGTATTGTATAGCAGAACTGAAAGGTTGTAAATTACACTATACAGTTATACATCTCTATATAGTATAATAATTAGTATATGCAGTATAGATTATCTTTTTGAAATCTTATAGATGCAGTATAGGTTATGGATATAATCTGTATACATAGTGTATTGTTAAATCGTGAGGTGGCTTATGAGAGCTCTCAATAAAAAAATGATGACATTGGCTTGTGCGACGTGCTTGACTGTTGGTATGGGTGCAGTGGCATATGCTGATACAGTAGATTTAGGATATGGCTTGTATGGCAATACGTCTCCAACAGTGAAGGTAGCTAAGGTTATCCATGTTTCCACTGATCCTAAATTGCGTAATCAAGAAGAAAATAATTTTCTTAAAATGACAAATAAAATTGCTATTGATGTGGTTAATAATACTGTGAAAGCACAAACTGGTGTTTCTGTTGAACCGATGAAGGGGGATGTTCTTGATGGTTATTCCCTCTATCAATTACAAGGAACTGACAAACAAGGTCACCATGTAGGGCAGTTAGTTGTTGTAGACTATTCTAAAAATGCTATAGATCAAGTGATTAATATGAATAAAACTATTTTAGAAAAGGTTCCAGACGCAGAAAAAGCTAAAATAAAAAGCTCTATCTCTAAATATGTAGATTCCTACTCTAAAGAGAAGGCTCAACAACAATTACAAGGTTTGAAGGGCAATACGATTGAAGGTGCTAAATTAGCGAAAGATTTGAAGATGCTAAATGACAAGTTACCTGCTCACATTATGGGGGTAGTTGATAAAATGCTTGCTACAGAAAAGAATTTATCTCCTAAAAGTAAAGAAGAGCTCCGTTCTTATGTAGACTTTATGGCAAAACAAGTGAGCCTAGATGCAACTCATGTAGGATATAAACCTGTTCAAACACGTTATGGTACAGCTGTGACTGGTGATTTACGTGGTAGTTTTATATATGATGGATTTAGAAACACCGACTCCTTAATTGGTTATGCTGTTCCTACCGATAAAGGTGTATCCTTACAGATTTTATCATCTGATGATTCTAGCTATGATTATTGGGCTAATGAGTTGAATCATATGTATCAAACACAATCTCTTAAGGGAGGTAAATAATATGAAATCTTTGAAAGTATTGGCTTGTGCAGCTTGCCTAGTGGGTACTATATCCGGCGTAGGTTTTGCTAAGGATGTACAAACAATTGCAGGGTCTATGGTAGTGCCTAACAATGTAACTGTTGTTTCTGCATCCAAAACAAATACACGTGATTTTGTAGAAAAACAATTAAATGAGGCACCTACAAAATCTTCGATGGCAAATATGATGGCAAAGGAATTTTTCCAAAACTTTGGCACTACTTTTGATGTATACCAATTGCAAGGGGCAGATAAAACAGGTCAAAAAGATGCATTCGTAGTAGCGGTAGATGTTAAACAAATAGCACAGCGAGTGGCTAAGGACAAAGCTAGTGATCCTATGTTTGTAGCGGCTATGGCGGCTCTAGATAAAGGCCAAATTGACCCTGTTACAGAACAACTCATGCTAGGTGCTATTAATAAGCAAATTCCAACGACTACAACTGTAGTACCTTTAAATGATCCGAAACGCTATGCTAATCTTAAGACTCGGTCAGGTGAACTGCTTATAAAACCTAGAACGCTTACCGTAGAAAATGCGGAACAAGTACATCCTGTGGCTGGTACAAAATATCAAACTTATGCAGCAAGTTCTCGCTTGTTATATGCGGATGGAAATGTACAAACTCCGCTTTATGCAAATGCTGCATTTGTGTTAAAGCCAGGAAAACCGGTACTTTACGTAGGTGTAACAACTGATGTACAGCGGGATTATTTCAAAACGATATTTGACAATGCCTTCAAATCTATTAAATAATTTGTTATAGATATACTTTTACAAAGGATATCAGATACAAGGTAATTACTAATGTGAGTATGACGACATTAGCATGATATATTATTTTTAATTATATTTTTAAAGGAGAATTATTATGAACACAATTCACACAGACAAAGCACCAGCAGCAGTAGGTCCTTACTCTCAAGCTAAAGTAGTAGGCGGTTTATTATTCGCTTCTGGTCAAATTCCACTCGATCCTGCAACTGGTTCCATTGTTGCAAGCGGTATCGTAGAGCAAACTGAACAAGTATGCAAAAATATCGAAGCTGTATTGGCTGAAGCAGGTTCTGACTTCTCCGAAGTTATTAAAACTACTTGTTTCTTGGCTGATATTGCTGACTTCAAAGCATTTAACGAAGTGTATGCTAAATATTTCACGTCTAAACCAGCTCGTTCTTGCGTAGCAGTAAAAGACCTTCCATTGGGTGCTTTGGTAGAAGTGGAAATTATTGCGGAAGTATAAGATGGATTATATTTCCTTATTACAATCAGAGATGCGTCCTGCCTTCGGGTGCACTGAGCCAATTGCATTGGCTTATGCGGCTGCGAAGGCAGTCTCTGTTTTAGATGAGTTTCCTAACCATATTCACGCACGATGCAGCGCGAATATTATAAAAAATGTAAAGTCCGTAGTTATTCCTAACGCTGGTGGTCGAAAAGGTCTTCAAGCTGCTACTACGCTTGGCGCCATTGTAGGTCATCCTGAACGTGAACTAGAGGTATTAGAATCTGCTACAGATGAAGATCGTAAATGGCTCGGCACATTATTAGATGCTAACTTCTGTACGGTCTCACTCGCTGAAGGTGTAGATAATCTTTATATCGAAATTACTGCTGAAACAGATGAACATACAGCAGTAGTTCGCATTGAAAACGACCATACAAATGTAACCTATGTTGCTGTAGATGGTGAGATTGTGTCTGAAACAATCAATGAAATCAAGAAGGTCGCAAAAACAGAATATGCTATGACCTTTGATAGCATTTACGAGTTTTCTAAAACGGCAGATATTTCTGGCATTATTCCTCAAATCAAACAGCAAGTAGAATACAATACAGCTATTTCTCGAGAAGGTTTGTCTAATGATTATGGCTCCAATATTGGTCAGCTCTTGTTGTTGGATGAAGAAAACCCGTCTCTAGAAACGAAATGTAAAGCTCGTGCAGCAGCTGGATCCGATGCGCGTATGAGTGGATGTCCATTGCCTGTAGTTATCTGCTCTGGCTCTGGTAACCAAGGTTTAACCGTATCTGTACCAATTATTACGACTGCTGAGGAACTTGGTAAAAGTGATGATGAACTTTATCGAGCGCTAGTCTTTGCTAACTTGTTAACACTATACGTTAAATCTGGTATCGGTAAATTATCTGCCTACTGCGGTGTTGTATCTGCCGGTGTTGTAAGTGTAGCAGGTATTGCCTTCTTGAAAGGTGATAGCAAGGATATCATTGAGAATACCTTAGTAAATGGTCTTGCCAGCTTATCCGGTATCGTTTGCGACGGAGCAAAACCATCCTGTGCAGGTAAAATTGCTATCTCCCTTGATGGCGCGTTCATGGGCTATAAACAAGCCCGCCTTAATAAGAACTACCAAAAAGGAGATGGACTTGTAGCATACACCGTTGATGATACCATTCGCAGTATCGGTACTGTGGCTAAAGGTATGAAAGAAACGGACGTAGTTATCTTGAATGAAATGCTAAAACACTAATTTAGCTAAAAATAAAAGCCCCTGTTGGGGCTTTTTTATTGTAATTTTTTAGGATCTTTAAGTAGCAATGATGCCCCAAGGCCTGCTATTAGAAATGGCACAAGTGTCATCATAGCGACTGGTAGGGAGTAGGTATCTGCTAGATTACCTACTATAGGTGCGATTACACCACCGATAGTTTGGCTTACGCCGAGGGTGATACCCGATGCAAAGCCGATGCTTTTAGCAAGATAGGTTTGGCCTAGTACGATAACTGGACTATAACTGATGGCTTTAGCAGCACCGATGATGAGTAATAATAGATATGCTATAGGCAGCATAATATACGGTGCAAAGTTTGGCACTTCTGTTAATAGGAACATAGCGGGCAACCAAACTAATAGGGAAAGTCTAATGATTTTGATAGGACCAAATTTATCACCTAATAAACCGCCGATGTATGTCATGAAGATACCAATGCTAAAGAATACGGTTAATGCAAAGCTCCCTTGTTCTGGACTAGTGCCAAGTTCACGGGTCCAGAAGATAGGAATGAAGGCATTGATAACGCGGAAGTTTACCGATTGGCTCAAGATAATAATGAATAAAATGCCAAAGTACTTCCAGTAGTTCTTTAGTGGTTTTGCCGCTACCGTTGGATTTTCTGCGGCCACTGCTTGGTCGATAGTACGTGCATGAGCTACGATGCGTGGCATGAGTGTGAATAGGGTGATAAATATAATAATGCCAGCTACGGTGAAAGCCGCCAATCCGTGAGGACCTACTGTGTAGGCAATAGCCCCTGCAAAGAGTGGACCAAAGGCGAAGCCTGAACTGCCGCCGATAGCAAAGGTGCCCATGGCTTTACCTTTTTTGCCACCACCGAGGCGGTTCATAATCTTGGCGCCCTCTGGATGGAAAATGGAAGAGCCTACACCGGCTAAGGTGGCGCATACAAGGAGGCTTTCGTAAGAGGTAACAAAGCCCATCATACCTGTACTACAAGCAGATAATAAAACGCCGAAGGCAATGAGCCTAGGTTGATTGATCTTGTCCGAAATATAGCCTAGTAAAGGCTGTAATAATGACGATAATGCTGTATTAGCTAAGATGAGAAAACCTGCTTGTTCCAAGCTTAGTCCATAGGTATAAATGAACAGTGGTAAGAGGGCAGGTAACACACTTTGACAGGAGTCGTTAATCATATGACTCACTGTGATCAGATACGGGTAATATTTTTTCATAGTAGTGGCCTTTGAGTATATCTTGTAATAAGTAAATTAATTCATGCTTATATTATAACTCATATAGTTATCAAAGTATTGCTGGATATTGAGGCTTTGAAAGCCTTTACAAAATTATTGGCAAGCTGTAATATAATAAATGACTAAGGAAATGAATAAGTCGCATTGCTTAACGCAAAAGAAAAAAGACGGTACTGCGAATACCGTCTTTTTTATATGTGCTAGTTACTTGCTAAAGTATCTATCTAGCCACTTGCAAGTATAATGACTAGTTACACTTGCTATGATAGATACTATTAAGGAAATGAATAATTCTAACAATGCCTAACCCCCTTTCTGTTACCAGTCTAGGGAAGTAACACTCATAGTATAGCATATGTCCTCTCACCTATATACGGTGTAGAGGCTTTTTTGTTCTTTAGAGTGACTATAAATAAATGGGGCAGAAATGGGGCAGAACGAGGAATTTATTATGATGTTATACGATATCTAGGAACACCGATAAAGCAGATAAACCCTAATAAAAAACGCCCTATGATAGCATACGCAATCATAGAGCAACGCTTGAAAAGTTGGCAGAGAAGAACAGAATAGAGCCATTTATTCGCTTAGTTGCTAGCTTTGTGAGCGCTTGTTTTCACAAAGGGGCAAGAAAGGGGCAGGCCTCATCTGTTACGGCTATTAAGTTTCTCTACAATATCGTTTTTCATATGTTGCGTTACATGCGTGTAAATGCTTAACGTAGTAGCGGGGTCATTGTGGCCAACTCGTTGCATGATAGCCTTTAATGGTATACCTAACTCGGCCAATATGCTTATGTGAGTATGCCTAAAGATATGAGTTGTTAAATGCTTGCCCTCTATATGTACCTGCTTTAATAGCTTATTGATGTATTGCATGTCATAGGGGTTGCCACGTTTCGCCGTAAATATATAGCCCTGTTCCTCGTAGCCCTTAAACCATAATGATTGGCGTTTATTATCTGTTATGATCGAGTTTAGTATTTTAACGCATCGAGCATCTAGGGTTACATCTCTCACAGAGTATATATTCTTTGGAGTACCTCGCTTTATATCGCTACCGTTTTTATAAAAGTACTGTAATGTACCATTTATATTAATGGTAGCTTTTTTTTCGTCATAATCACAATAGCGTAATGCCAATAGCTCGCCGATGCGTAAACCTGTTAAGCTCATAAATTCGATGAGCAGGGCTACTCTAGGCGCTAGCTTTGTGAGTTGAGAGAGTACGCTTTTAAGTTCGACCGCATCAAGGAATTTGTTTTGTTTTTTAGCTATCTCGGTATGCGTAAACGGCTTTTTCTTAACGCTGATATCTTCTATCTCATGGATATCTTGTATTATCCGTCTACGTTTTGCATGGCGGAATATTGCCCGTACTGTTGTGAGTATCGACTTAGCATAATAATAGGATAGCTCCTCTTTGTAATACACGTTATGTATCATGTTTTCAATCATGATAGGCGTTACTTTCACAAGAGGAATACTAGTATCAATATAGGTAAAAATCTTTTTAACGTGTAGCGTATGGTTAATATGGGTAGCTATCTTTACCGTAGGTTCGGTATGTTCTAGCCATAATTGAGCCACCTCGTACATCGTGATATTAGGATCTAAATGTAATTGCTTAATGACATCTTTAATTTTGTTTTGTAGTTCTATGCTTGCCTGCTTGCGTGCATAGGTGCTGGTACTGTTTAGCGTTATGGATACCTTGCGAGTATCGCCGTTCGGCAATTCGTACCGCTCACAATACTTATATCGTGTACCCTTGCTATTTGTGAGTGTTTCTACCCACATAATGAACCGCCTTTCTGTGGTAGGCGTTTGATGTGTTAAGAAGTACCCTTAGTTTTCGGTTAGCTTTAACTTGCTTATGATTTTCTTTTGATTATCCTCTAATTGATTTAGTTTTTGAATAATCTCGTTGTATTCATTGTTATTGTGCTTATGTTTTACCGATGTTTTTATATCGGCTAGAAGTCCATTGAGTTCATAGCCGTCATAACCTATGCCCATGCTTTTTAGGTGGCCAAAGAATAAATATTGTAGCCATACTATGAAGTGAGCTGTAGCTCTTCTAGGTAGGGTTTTGAAAATATCTACGTTATCGAATACAAATACAACAGAAATATACTGCTCACAGAGTTCTCTATCTTCGGTAAACTCTAAGTAGTATCCTGCTGATATTTTATATTCTTGCTTGTTGTGGCTAATTAAAAAGTTGGTAGAATATTCCGAGATTGTAGGTCTAACTAAATATAAGTAGTCATCAAAATTAAATTTAGATTTCTTTTTATTACTCTCGCTATTTTGAAATTGGCTAACAAGAGAAATAAAGCTTATATATTGCTCGTCTTTATTTTGAATGTATATTTCTATTGGCTCAAAAAATAACAATGTATCAAGTGATACAGATAAGTATTCACATAATTTATTTAGATTTTTGGTTGTGATCCTATCTAAATTGTTTTCGTATAAACCGTCTATAAAAGAACGAGGCAAGCCTGTTTCGCTAACAACTAAATTGGGAGATAGCCCTCTTTCATCTAGTATGCCTTTTAAATTAGAAATTATCATATAATCACCTCTTACCCTTATATTATTTAAAATAATTTAAAATGTCAATTTTGTATTGCAAAAATAAAATAAATAATGTATTCTAAAATTACAAAGTCGATATTTAGAAATACAAAATAAGGTGGTGAGAAAATGAAAAGATATTCTAAATTAATTGGTGTGCGCAATCAATGCGGTTTATCTCAAAGAGAAACAGGTGCAGTATTGGGAATAACTGCACAAGCTTATAACGCTAAAGAGAATGGACGTACTGTGTTTACTGCCGATGATATGGCTAAGATTAGAGATGTCTTATCTGAAAAGTTAGGATATACGCTAACAATAGATGAGTTATTTTTCTAAGGAGTATAACCGCATCATATTGTGAGTGAATGTGATCCATATAGTTTTTAATCATATAATCACACTCTACCCATTATGGGTTGCATCGCTCACAAGGTAGGGGGCTTTACAGGTACTCCTAAACGGTTTGATATGAGAGGGTCATACGAGCCTCGATACTCATCTAGTAACGTAATATTTTATAATGCGTTTCGGTTTCAAAATGTGGCCATATATTATTATGGGAAAATCGAAATTGATGCGGGTATTGTGAATGCTACCATAGATAAAAATATTCTTAGGTATAATCTATCAAGACGATACTCAAAACGCCCGTACAGGCGAAATAAATGAATTGTTTTTCTCGGGGAAAGGATAAATTTGTATGCAACAGCTAGAAACAACACAATTTACAGTAACGCCAATTATGGCACAGCCTAAACAACTGACATTACTGTTTAACCTATCTCGTACAGCGGTAGGGAAATTTATTAATGAGATGCTACTCACAGAAGAATTTAAAGCAGGCGTAACACGAATTAGCCATAATCTAACTCTTGTGAATGTAGAGCTATTTATGGAATTTCTAAAGTCTAAAGATATGGAAAGTTTAAAATAGGGGGCAATCATGAACGCGGAAACGTTAAACACATTAGTGAGTATTAAATGCGAAATGTCTTACTTAAATGAACTGTTAGAGCGTACAGATATGTTAATCGGTGATTGTACAAATACACTCACAGGCCTAGAAAAGAAAGGTAACGCATTATGCGGAGATGAGTTAACGCCTACAGTAAACCACCTAGATATTTACGGAGCGTATTTATCAGAGATTATCTTTGGCGCTGTGAATAACGTACAAAAACAGATAGATGCCTTAATTGAAGAGGAGCGAGCATATGGAAAATAGGCAAAATAAAAGCGCCCATGATGCGGGTAACATCATGAGCGTGGAAAAGCGAGGTACCTCTAGCCACTCACAAGGCGATAAAGGCGACCTTTGTCATTATTATAATATACCGCTTGAAATGCGTAAATACTGTAATTGGCTTGTGAGAAAAGGCAAGATACCATACAGCCCGATAACTCACAAGCAGGGGAACAGCCAAAGCGTATGCGGTACATTTAAGCAGGCTATAGAGGCGCTTAAAACAGGACAATATGACGGGTTAGGCTTTCATTTTGACGGTACGCCATTTACAGGGATAGACCTAGATCACCATGTAGAAAATGGTGCGATTGATGAGTTGGCCATGCAGGTATTTATTGAATGCGCATCGTATACAGAGTACAGCCCCTCGGGTACAGGGTTACATATCATTGTGAAAGGTGATACCCCTCAAAGCGTTAAAAATAGCCCTCTAGGGTTCGAGATGTACTCACAAGGGCGATACTTTACCATGACGGGAAACAGAGTGCAGGGCGTGGCAGATTGTGAGTATATTCCATATCGGCAAGATGCTATACAAACGCTATTCGATACCTTTTCTATCGATAATGCAGATAATGGCCAAAGCGATGCAGGCGAGGCGCTTAATGGTATTAGCCTAGAGCCTGTATATCTAGAAATAGAATTATTAGGCGTAATTAACCGCATCAAGAACAGCAGGCAAGGCGATAAATTCACAAGGCTATTTTGTGAGGGCGACCTTTCCGACTATGGGGGAGATGCCTCACGAGCTGATGCGGGTTTACTTTCAATCTTATATATGTGGTGCAGGGGCGATGCGCAAAAGATGCACGATATCTTTTGTCTTTCCGCCTTAGCGAAACGGGATAAATGGCAAGTAGGCAATACAGGACATAACCCGATGTATTATAGGGTACTCACAATACGCCACGTTATAGCGCATTTAGACCGTAGGCGTAAAGAGGCGGATAGACTAGCGCAACAAGAATTTATCAATAGTTTTTATGATTAGGGGGATATATGGGGAAAAATGTTAAAGCGGATACATGGGAGTTTACCAATGAAAAAGGTACGATACTTCCTAAAAAGTTAGGTGAGTATATCAAGGAGCGATACAATATCGTACACATTAAACAAACGGATACCATGAACCATAATGAGGCACTCACAACACCCTTATACAGTTATAACCCGTTGTATGGGGTGTACGAGGCGCTAGATGTGAACGGTGATGCGCCTCTACATAACATGATTTTTAATATTACCGATGATATAGAAGTACCCTCGGGTAAAATGAGCGAAACCTTAAAATACATTAAGGCCACCGCTCGAGTACTGCCCTTTATCGATACTAACATTATCGCATTTAACAATGCGCTGTATGATGTGGAACATGATGCGGTACTAGAGAAAAGCCCTAGCACCGTAACTACAACACGCATGACAAACGTTGAGTATAACCCCGATTTAGTAGAGCATGATCAACTAGACACATTCATGTTTAATCTATTCGGTGGCCAAGAAGATGATGAGGACATGATGCGGTTTATATACGAGGTAGTAGGCTATTGCCTTGTGAATAATACATTCGCTCAAAAGTTCTTTATCTTGTACGGCGAGGGCGGTAACGGAAAAAGCTCATTCCTGCAACTACTCACAAGCCTACTGACTGAAAATAATGTATCCAATATTGCCCTAATTGATATAGGGGCGAGCCAATTTAGATTGGCCGAGATTGTTGGCAAATATGCTAATATCGGCGACGATATCGAGAGTACGGACGTATTAAATACGGCTAGTTTAAAGAAAATTGTAACAGGCGATACGATCATAGTAGAGCCTAAGCATCTAAAGCCGTATAGCTATAAACCACACGCAAAGCTTTTCTTTAGTTGTAATACAATACCTCGTATTTATGATACCTCTACAGGTATGAAAGATAGGCTTGTGATTATACCTATGACTAATCGCATTCGTAATACTGCTATTGCTACGCCTCATATTGTGAGGGAAATTATAAAGAGCGGTGGCCTAACTGTATTACTTAACAGAGCCTTAGAGGGCTTACGGCGTTTACGCTCACAAGGTGCATTTACTGAACCGCCTAGAGTAACAGCCCTCACCGCATCATACATTAAAGAGAACGATCAAGTAGCTCAATTCTTAGATGATATCGATAATGGAGAGGTACAAATAACACCTGTATATGGTTCTGAATTAGGTTGTGACGAGGATATCAATATATTACAGTCCGTTAAAGATGTACGAGCTAAAGAGCTATATGAAATATATCAACGTTGGGCGGTAGAGTGTGGATATAAGTATACGGGAAAACATAAATTTAATAAGCGCATGAAAGCGCTAGGGTATACCAATGAGAAAACAGTCAGAGGAAAAGCGAGTACAAAACCATATAAAGCATGGCAACCCGTAACCGAAAAATAGTATTTGTGCCGATAAAGTAACCAATTTCGTGACTAAAAAATACTCACAAAAACCCCTATTTTACTGTATGTAACTTCTGTAACCTATTTTACAAATAATATTATAAATAAATAAATATATATATATATATAATTTGTTGAAAAAAGAGGTCACAAAAGTTACAAGAGCGCAATATGTTCGCATAGGTTATCAGAGAATATCAAAAAGCGTAACGGTATCTGTGACTAAAAGCAGGCACAATGCAACTTTTTTCTCCTCGATTTTTAGTAAAGGGGGCTTGTGAATGATAGAAAGGATATATAGACATGTTGAAAGATGAAAGAGTTCATAGATTTATTTGTGATGATTACGCTAGATACTGCTTTGTAGAATACTCTTCGCTAACTGAGGTTAATGCAATAGCGAAACGATTAGATGCACAACTAAGCAATATTGAGATGCAGGTAACGCCTATCCCTGCGAGCGGTAAAATTCGGTATTTAGTATCCCTTAAAAAGTACTAGAAAGGAAATATACAGATGAGTACAACAAGAGAGCGCTTTATAGATGATTACGAAAAGGCTATAAAATACTATAGAGTAACGCATATGCGTGGTATTATTCATCAAATTAAAACCATGATAAACAGTACAGTACCTTATAGCGTGTATGCTTGCGTGGCTGATCCAAAGCAACTAACCATATTGAGCCGTGTTATAGCGTTGTTAAATGAAAAGAACTTATCACAAGAAATAATAATGACAGTAAAACCCGAGCGAGGTGGCTATTTCATAGAGGTACATCCGATACAGTTTAGTGAATGGTAGGGGGCGCATATTATGGAGAAATGGAAAATAGAGCGTATTGATCGTACACGGTGGCTCGTAGAGTTGTACTTTAATGATATTCCTAAGATGCCACCAAAGATTACCCTCACAAAAGTGTATAACCGAAAGCCAACAGAGGAAGAGATAGAGTACGCCTATACCGAGTGGTACAATGGTTTTACAATGGAAAAATAAATATTAATAATGTCTATTCGTTAATAGTATATAGATAGGTCAAATGTTAATAGGTTCTTTCAGCGACTTTTGATAGTATGCGGTGGCCGAGACCCCAAAAATCGCCTAGATTTGGAATTTTCGATACACTTGCTAGATAAAAGGTACTGTGAATGGTGATTAATGGCGGAGGTCATGCAGGTGCAATGCTTGCCTCTTTGTGAATTAAATTTATTAGTTGAATGTAGGGGGCTGTATGAACGCAAAAGAGTATAGGGCGTACCGTGAGGAGCAGGAGTATCTAAGGGAAAAGAACCGCAAAATTACCCCTGTGAGCGCTGTTTATACTGCCCCTAGTACGATAACCCTTAACGGTGATAAAGCTACCTCTAAGGGGATAATTAGAGCTACGCTGAATGGGTACAGTAAACTCAATGCAGAAATTGAAAAGCTACGGGATAGCATTCACAATTGCAAGGCTAATGCAGGCGTGGCCAAGTATGGAGATATTGCTGTACAGGTTAATCAAAAGCACGATATATCAGATACGATCGTAACGCTAGAAGATAGGCAGAGTAAATTTGCTAAGCTCGTACTTATAGAAATGTGGTTATATGATACGTTGTACCGCCTGCAGGGCTTACGTTTTGAGGATATTATGTATATAATAGAGGTGTATCTACGAGGTAGGGGAGAACCCTCACGAGGTAAAACACACCGCATCATAGGAGTAATACTCGAAAAGGGGATAGACTTACCTACCGTGGAACAGGCAAAATTAGCTATAAATGAGAATGGCAGAGAGTAGCTTACACCACCACACAACAACACAGAAATTATAATTATTCCGATAAATTCGTATAAAACAATCAAAATATACATAAAATTACGGCTCAAATATACATGCGTTTGGGTAATGTTTAATTATCCGTATGGTTAAGCCATTCTTGCGAAAAATTACTTCCGAAATTAGTACCAATAAGCATACATTATCGGAAGTAATGAAAAATTGATAACTAAAACGCATAGGATAGCAGGAGATGCGATAAGCGTTTATTGAGAATTAAGCCCCTCACCGTTACATGGTGCAGGGGTTTTCTTATGCTCTTGTGAGTGATGCGGGGGTGTTGTCAAAAGTTGACATCATTTTATTGAGTTGAGTTATTTTGATAAGGAAAGATAAGGTTAATAAAAGTTAAGGTTATTTTTATATAATGCTCAAGTGTTTGATGACATATGATGACGTTATTTTTATAGAGGGGTGCATATAATTGTTAAGGAATGTTAAGGTTATTTCTTAACATATCCAAACATATAAAAGCCCCTCTTAATGTTGATCAGCATCAAGAGAGGGCTAGAGGTGATTATATGGAGTTGGAGTATTTCCCAAGTTTTCCGACCCCATAAAAAGGGGCAAGAAAAGAGGGTATTATGCTAAGTGAGGCTAGTATTTCCTTATATTTCGAATGCCCTAAAAAAGGGGCAAAAAAGGGGCAGAACGGTGGATTTATTACGATATCATACGATATCTAGGAACACCGATAAAGCAGATAAACCCTAATAAAAAACGCCCTACGATAGCATACGCAATCATAGAGCAACGCTTGAAAAGTTGGCAGAGGAGGAGGGATTTGAACCCCCGCGCCGGTTGCCCGACCTACCGCATTT
>URQX01000008.1 GCA_900550175.1 uncultured Veillonella sp. | reverse complement strand
AATTTTCACGTAATAGAGTATTCATACGTTCATCATTACGCATCGGTAAATAGCCTGGTAGGTCGTTGATAACACATGTAGCCCCTACTGCATCGCCACCCGCTTTTAATGCCCTGTTTACACGATGGTTACCATCTACAATAGCTTCAATATTAGAGGCACGCACATAGCTTTCAACCTGAACATAATCCGGCACACAGTTTACCAATGTACCACCTTGATTAATAATTGGGTGGAATCTGAAATAATCGCTTTCTTTGAAAGTTTCACGAATGGAGTTAACTCCCATAACACCCATCAAAGCAGCATTAAGAGCATTGATACCTTCATGAGGTGCTTGAGCCGCATGAGCCACCTTGCCGTGATATTCAATCAGCTTAGATACGAAACCATTAGAGGTACTACCTAGCCCCATTTCACCAGCTGGATTTTTGGCAGTCTCCACATGCATTTGCATAGCCATATCGATATCGTCAAAAGCACCTTCATAGATAAGCTGTTGCTTGCCACCCATATACTTAAGTTTACCTTGTTCACGCAATTTATTGCGGTAATCAATTTCAATCATTTCCTCTGCAGGAACAGCAAATAGTACAACATCGCCTGCTAATTCGTCCATCACTGCTTGTAGGCCTATAGCTACGGCAAACATATTAGTAATTTGTACATTATGACCACAGCAATGAGCAGCCCCTGTTAAATCATCGGCACGAGGATGGCGAGGACAGAGAATGGCATCTAGCTCACCGATCATAGCAACTGTATATTTACTATCTCGGCCTTTCATTCTACCTTTTACACCTGTCAATGCATGCCCTGTAGTATAAGAAATGCCAAGTTCATCAAACATAGCTTGAACCTTTTTAGAGGTTTTTACCTCTTTAAAACCCAACTCAGGTTCAGCCATAATAGATTCAGCTAATTCTCGTAAACGCGGTTGTGCATCAACAATAGCTTTACAAACACGTTGTTTTACTTCTTCCTTTGTCATACGGCCCATACTATCTCCTTTATAAAATCGACCGTATAAAATACGGTCGATCATGTCATCATGATAAATAGATATCTTCTAAAATATAAATCTATAATTATATCTTAACATAATTTAGACATCTAACATTATGATTTAGTATTAAATTAAACCTTCTAAATGAAGTACTAATTGTGCTAATGCTGTTGCACAGATGAAAGTACCTGCTGTTACAGCTAGTGCAACAGGAATAATGCGCCAAGATAATCGACGGAATGCACCAAGGTCTTTCCCTAAGGATAAACCTGCATAAGCAAGTACTGGTGTTGTAGTAGCAAGAAATGTAACTTGGCTAGTTTTAGCTATAATCCATTCTTGACCAGGCATACCTGGTAAGGATGCAACAACACCGACTAAGGAAACCCAGAATACCATAGGTAATTTATTGGCATATGGCAAATAAGAGATTAAAGCACCAATCGTAGCAAGAACTGCTAAGATAGCTACACCAACTAAGCTATCGCTAAATAGATGTTTACCATCCATTACATTACCTACTGCAGTGATGATAGCAGCAATACAAATAACGATGACAAATTGTGTTAATTTTTCGCTTTTACTCATGATTTGCTGCCTCCTCTGCTAAATCCTGTTCACGGGTACGACCTGTAAAGAAGTTGTATGTTTTTTCCATAACTGGTAAAGAAACAAATAGGCCAAAGTATACGCCTAGAACGGTAGTCAACAAGTTTGCAGCCCCTGCAAGAGCCATAATTTGTTGTTCGTAATCTGGATATACTGCAATGATTGGAGCCGTAGCGGCAGCCATCATACTAGCACTACCTACGCCAGCGCCCATAGCTAATGCCAATGGATGGAACCATCCAGATTGTGCTAACATACCAGCCAATACGGAGGACCACATAGCACCGATAAGAACACCACAGATGTACATGCCCATAACACCACGGCCCTCAGGAGAGCTAAAGCCAAATTTGTCGATAATAATTGCTACATTCGGCTCACGGTCTACAGAGTAACAAGCACCTACTGCTTCGCGTCGCATACCAACTAATAATGCCACAGGTAAACCAAATACAATAGTACCAAAGAAATGACCAAGCTCTTGTAATAACAATGCCCAGCCTGCACTTGTAAGAATACCAAGATTTGGACCGATACCTAAACCTACTTTTACCATCAAGATCATAACGGCAATACCAATATAATCTGCGGATTTTTCCATCTGTTTAATAGTAAGAATTTTAAACTTAGGAATAGAAATTAATAAACCTAGAACCAATGTGTACAATAATGGCAATAATACAACGGGACCTAGTTTTTTTATGCCTATAAATTCAGCGACTACAGTTAATACGAGCGCTAGAAAATGTATTTTGAGATTTCCCAAAAGCTGCATAATGACCTCCTATAAAAACATATAATATAACATTATTATATTATAAATAATTGTTATCAAAGGTGTCAACTACAGATGTACATATGTCTATTTGGATTATCTTTTTTCAATCATATAAATACCCTTTTCAGCATCAATTACCTCAATAATAATCTTTTCTATCATTGACGGCTTCACTTTATGAAACCTTTGATCTTGTTTATCATAATAAATGGCCCATTCAGACATAGATGCTGGAATAGTGTCATTATAATAATCTTTTCCTCTCCAAATAGCATCATCTCTAAAATAACTTAGTCCATTTTTTACTAATTCTGTTTCTAAACAAAATTCACCAGCTAAGCTAACATGATTATCTAATAGAAGATCTCTAACAATGATAGCTTCATATTCCCAACTTAGAAAACATAAATAGTCAAAGTATCTGAGTGCCATTTTGGGATCCCAACTATTGTTTAAAATCATCGTTTGAAATAACTTATTTATTACCCCATAATCATCAGACATATAATAGTCATTAGTTAAAAGGAAATTATATATCTGTTGAATTTCTCGTAAATCTAAACTTTTATCTTCATTTATTTTTTCTACAGGCAACAAAGAGAATATTATATCCATTTAGTACCTCATATATATTCCAATAAAAGGCAGTTTGATTTCTCAAACTGCCTTTTTACTATCTTTAAATTATGGAATTTAAAAACTTAACACTTTGTAATGGTTTACCAATTTCTTGCTCACAGTATGCAAATAATAGCTTTTCAAGTTCCTTCCATATTGTTTTAGGAAGTTCTATAGGCATGTCTTCGCCCCACTGGTAAGCGAGGATTTGTGGTAATCCAGCTTTCACAGAACGAGAAATACTAAGATTCGTTGTTTCTTTCACCTGTATCCAGAATGGATCGATGCCATCTTGATGAGTGAAAGCATTAGCACTTGGTACAATACCAGCAAGAGATAATAGTTGCCAACCAAGCATAATAGTTCCTAGTTGTACATTACGACGACGAATTTGCTTGGAATAGTTTACAACGGTATCAAACACCTTGCGATCTACATCATACATAGCAAATAGTTCTTGAATCAGCTCACTGGCCACTGCAGCATAAGCAATATTATCTAAATTTACGTCTAACGACTCTACCACATAGGAACCATCAATTTGCGTTACATTTACATATTCACCATCAGGTACTACTGTGATATACATGGCACTAAAGGGACGTAAATAGGAACTATTACGCATGGTCATCATACGCTTATGCGGTATAGATGCACGAATGAGTCCTAAACTAGGTGTAATAAAGGTAAATACAGAGTATAGCTTATGTTTTTTTCGACTAATGACGATGGCAGGTGTGTTAAAACCACCATTAAGCTTCTTCATGTTCTTCTTCCGTTGTTTCCTCTTCTGGTAAAGGTGTTACTTTAATACGAGAAACGCGATAGCCTTGCATTTGTGTTACTTCAAAGGTATATCCCAATGCATCCACAGTATCACCAACGATTGGTGTCCGTTCTAAGAGACCAAATACATAGCCCCCGATTGTATCAGAATCGGAATCGTCGATTTCAACGTCCATCATTTCTTCTACTTCATCTACTAGGACCTTGCCATCAAACTCGAAGGACCCATCTGCATAAGCGATTTTAGCTGGTAAGTGTGGTTCATGTTCATCTTGAATATCCCCAACGAGCTCTTCAATAATATCTTCAAGACCTACAAGGCCAACCATACCACCGTACTCATCTACAACAACAGCTTGATAGATACGACGAGTTCTCATGTATTGTAGCAATGTGGATAATTTCATTACCTCTGGCACAGTTAAGATATCTCGTTTTACATTACGTAAATCCTTACGCGCTTGGTTAGGACGTTCCATAAGATCCTTAATATGAACGAGACCAATAATATGATCCTTATCCTCTACACATAGAGGATAACGGGTATGTGCTTTAGAGCGAATAAATTTCATCGCTTCATCGTAACCGTCTTCAACAAAGATACAGTCCACATCTTGGCGCGGGACCATAACCTCTTTAGCTCTACGGTCTACAAAGTTAAAAACATTGTCAATCAACTCTGATTCCACTTGGTCTAGTTGACCTTCTTCATGGCTTCGAGAGATCATCATACGGATTTCTTCTTCAGAGTACACAAGGTCTAGCTCTGTTAAATATTTTGTTTTGTAAAAGCCCAAAATAACAGTGGATATTTTGCTAGCAATCCAAATGAACGGATATACCAAACGACCAGCAGCTACTACGATACGGCTATAGGTATTTACATACTTTGTTGGGAACGATAAGCCCAATGCTTTAGGTACGATTTCACCAAAGATTAAAACAATTAAGCTAATTAATAATAATAAAAGTATATCTAGTACGAAGTGCATCCATGTACTATGCACATTAAATACCGCTACAAGCCGATCTACGATGTTATCAAATACATAGGTGCCTGTACCAGCAAGAGCCAAAATAAAGAATAAAATCAAAAACTGCGTCGTATTTAAAAAATACTCAGGGTTTTGATAGAGTTTTAATAAAAACTCTCTATCCTTCTCTAAAAGGATATCCATATCCTCTACATGCTCTTTACGAAGACGAGCAAAGGAGAACTTTGCGACCACAAAAAAGTTAATTAAAACTATACATAAAAGACCAAACCCTATGGGTAACAGGCCATCTACACTATCCATTATTATTCCTTTCATCTAACTATGGAAATACGTTATCTATATATTATATCAAATTATTTTCGATACCCAAGTTCAGATAACATACCAGATTTATTGCGCCAATCCTTTTTAACCTTGACCCAAAGGTCTAAATACACCTTTGTAGCCAATAGTTTTTGAATATCTGCACGCGCTTCAGCACCGAGTTGTTTTAACAAGGCACCTTTTTTACCGATGATGATTCCCTTTTGGGAATCTCGTTCACAGTAGATAGTAGCGCGAATATAGGTTGTGCCATCATCACGGGTTTTCATTTCATCTACATCTACAGCGATAGCATGAGGAATTTCGTCACGAGTAGACAATAAGATTTTTTCGCGTACGATATCGGAAATAATTAAACGTTCTGGTTGGTCCGTAATCATATCCTCTGGGAAGTATTGTGGACCTTCCGGTAATGTTTCTTCTAATACATTTAGAACTTCATTTAGGTTCTCTTTATCCTTTGCAGAAATAGGAATAACCCCTGCAAATGGATATGCATCTTGATAAGACACGATGGCTTCTAAAAGCTCTTCTTTTTTGAGAGTATCAATCTTGTTAACAACTAAGAATACAGGAACCTTTACACGTTTCAATTGTTCAATAATGAAGTTGTCCCCAGGGCCTCGCTTTTCATTACCTGCTACTACAAATAAAACAGCTTCTGTTTCTTTTAAGGACTCAATGGCAGCATCTACCATGAATTCACCTAATTTATGTTTTGGCTTATGTACACCTGGCGTATCCATGAAAACAATTTGTTTTGCTTCATCTGTATATACACAGATAATGCGGTTACGCGTTGTTTGAGCCTTATCGGATACGATAGCAATTTTGTCGCCAATAAGGGCATTAATTAAGGTAGATTTACCAACATTAGGGCGTCCTACAACAGCAACAAAGCCAGATTTAAAATATTCGTTCTTATTCATTATATGGTGCATCCTCCCGCACATAACCGAGATTACTTAAGATAAATTCCTCTTCAGTACGCATCTCTTTTTTATCTTCATCGTTCATATGGTCATAGCCTAAAATATGTAAGCAACTGTGGGTCGTTAAATACGCTAACTCTCGTTCAAAGCTATGTCCATATTCGATAGCCTGTTCACGAGTGCGCTCTAAGGAAATAATCATATCTCCAAGTAAGTGATGTTCCTCTTCACTACCTTCATAGTCTTCCCCTTCATTAAGGGCAAAGGACAATACATCGGTAGGTCTATCAATACCACGATATTCCTTATTAAGCTCGTGAATCTTAGCATTATCGCAGAGTAAAATACTCATTTCATCTTCTTCAAGACCATATACGCGACTTACTTCATCACAAACTTTACGGATAACGGCCTCAATATTGGAATCCTCTTGAATTCCTTCATCATAGCTAATATGTATATACATGCTTATCCTTTCGCTATATTCTCTTTGGATACTGCGTTAGTTTCCGCAGTCTCACCAGCTAACTTACGTTCGTGATATGCATCGTAAGCTTTTACAATACGACCTACTAAATCATGACGAACAACGTCTTGGTCGCTAAAGTAAACCATATTAATACCAGGTACATGACGCAATACCTTTTCAGCCTCGCCGAGACCAGACACAACACGTGGTGGCAAGTCAATTTGTGTCTTATCACCGTTGACTACCATTTTAGAATTGTTACCTAAACGGGTTAAGAACATTTTCATCTGCTCAGCCGTTGTATTTTGAGCTTCGTCTAGAATAACGAAGGCATTTTCTAAGGTACGACCACGCATATATGCTAATGGTGCTACCTCGATAGTACCGCGTTCCATAA
This sequence comes from uncultured Veillonella sp., assembly GCA_900550175.1. Taxonomy (GTDB): domain Bacteria; phylum Bacillota; class Negativicutes; order Veillonellales; family Veillonellaceae; genus Veillonella. The sequence goes on along the minus strand of URQX01000008.1, from coordinate 21,061 downwards.
AGCGTTGTACTTGCTCGATACCAAACATTTCATGTAATGCATCATAAAGAGGTCTCAAATATGGATCTACCTTGTCTTGTAATTCACCAGGTAAGAAGCCTAACCGTTCACCAGCCTCTACAGCAGGGCGAGTCAAAATAATTTTATCTACATTGCGGTTTTTTAAATAGAATGCAGCTAAAGCTACGGCTAGGAATGTTTTACCTGTACCAGCAGGGCCAATGCCAAAGGTAATGGTATTTTTACGAATGCTATCTACATAGTATTTCTGACCTTCTGTTTTAGGCGTAATATTTTTACCGCGCATGTTAACGGATAAAGTATCTTCAAACATAGTATGTACAGCATCAGCTTTGCCATTAGAAACGAGTTTGGCTGCAATACGAACTTGGGACTCAGTGATGGTACTACCTTCACGATATAAAAATACCAGTTCCTCTAACGTACGATACAGGGCCTCTACTTGCTTTTCATCGCCCTTGATAACGACAGTATCCCCGCGTGCCACTACATCTACAGAGATGACTTCAAGCATCATATGTAAATATCGATTATGTTGACCTAGTATGGATTGTGCTAGGTCATATGTAGGAAATGTAAATACTTGTTCGCTCATACAACCTCCTAATCTATAAACTTACGAACGGCTTTGCCGTTTAAATAATCACATAAATCACCTTGATGGGCATCCAGTTCGTCTAACTTATCATCAATTAAGTCTTGAACTCGCCACCATCCCATAGACCAATTCGTAAATAACGTATTATCTTCAGGTGCTCGGCCTACAAGACGTTGTAATACAATGTCAGGATGCAAGTGACGAACAAAATTCACAACCCGATCAGCATATTCCTCAGCACTAATTAAGGTAAATTGCCCTTCTTGATACCACTTAGCCATCAATGTATTTTTAACGATATATAAGGCATGTAATTTAACTTGATCGACACCGAGTGCTGATAAGATACGGGCCCCTTCGATGGTATCTTTCATGGTATCCCATGGAAGATTAACAATCATATGTGTGGTAACGTTAAATCCGTATCGTTTAATGCGCAATACGGCATCAATAAACTGAGCTAAATCATGACCCCGATTAATTTTCTCTAATGTATCATAATTGACCGTTTGCAATCCTAATTCAATATAGATATCCTTTTGAAAGCGATCTCTAATATCAGCCAATATGTCTAAATATTCATCGGCAATACAATCTGGTCGCGTCGCAATAGCAATGCCTACCGCTTCGTCGATGCAGCCTTGTTCCATGTAGCTTTTAAAATCATCAAGTCCCAAATAGGTATTGCTAAAGTTTTGATAATAAGGTATAAATTTTTTCGCCTTATATTTAGGACCTATGTGAGCAATGTTTTCCTCTAATTGCATGCGCACTGTCATCCACGCAGGACGATTTTCATAGCCCGCACCGATTTCACCGCAGAAGGTACAGCCTCCTACGCCGGCCGAACCATCTCGATTTGGACACGTAAGCGGTAAGGCAACAGGCAATTTATAAACCTTTTCTCCATAGGTTTCTTTATAATATTTAGATACCATGCGGTATCGTTTTGGTCTCGTTGTATCGGTCATAACACTCCTATTTAACTAACCAATCATCGCTTGTGAAATTTAACAAGCCTCTATTTCAGGACGTATAAAGGGTTTTACCTCTTTATTAACGTCTATCACTACTGTAAATGGTGTACTAGGTACATTTTCTATACCTAATACATATGCCGTGTCCTTAGACATAGGCATTTCCACGTACTGTTGACGAATCTTACGCCATTCTTTAAATGTATAGTTTGGAATATACTGAGATGCAATCTCTTCGTTGCGCCAGAATGCTTCCCCTTCTTGTAAAAGCTTTTTTGTTTGTTTTGGTAAGCCAACGGCTTCGCTGCGAACCTTACCTCGATAGCTAACAAGTGTATCGTACTGTAATAGTTCAGCTGCAACCTTATCGCCTTTAGACAAGAAGAAATTATACAAAAACTCAATTTGGTCGATATCTTTCAAATTAACCTTATGATTTCCCGCATCGAGCCAAGCCTGTGTCATTTCACAGAAATATGAAAAAGCATCTTTTTTAGGTTCTACTTTGTTAGGATCATACTTTTTCATAGGTGGTACATGATTTGTTGCTGTATCTTCACCAGTTACTGATGTATCAGTATGTTCCTTAATAAGCTTGCTACCAATATAGCCAAAAACAGTTCTAAAGCGCTCACTATTATAGAAGCGTTCAAATACATCTTCAAAGTGCTTTAAAAAGCGTATATCTTTATAAGATAATACATGAGTGGTTAGTACCTCATATGGCGCTAACGGATCACTAATATATTGGTATTCCTCCATGCGGCGTACACCAGATCCTTTTAATAGTTTCAAGAATCCTATTTGCAACGCATGAGGTTGTAAGCTGAAAAGATCGTTAAAGGATAATCCAAATCGCGCTTTATTTTCGTAAGGCAAACCTACAATTAAATCCATATGTACATGTGTACGACCAGCCTCAATAATAGGACGAATTGCCTTTTGAATGTACGGCCAATCGTTATATCGGTTAATAGCGTCTAAGGTCTTTTTATGTGTACTTTGTACGCCCACTTCGATTTGAATACGCCCTGGTGGTGTTTCACAGAGAATATTTGTTTCCCATTCTGTCATGAGCTCAGGTTCCATTTCTAAATGGAAGTTAGTCTCTGTATCAGCATCTCGCATAAATTCCATCAACGGACGATGATGATGTGGTGCACAGTTAAAAGTGCGATCCACAAATTTAACTTGCTTTACCTTATGGTCGATAAACCATTGTAACTCTTTGAAGGTTCTCTCCTGTGGGAAGAACCGCACTGTATTCTTATTACCAGATAAGCAATACTGACAAGAGAATGGACATCCGCGAGAGGATTCATAATAAATGATTTTATGTTCTAAATCCTCCATATCCTCTTCTACATATGGGAATGGAATGGTACTAAGATCTTTAACCTCTACAGCCTCTGTAGAGCCCATAAGTTCGCCTGAAATATGACGTCCTCGTACCCCAGGGATTTCTTCTTCTAATCCATCCTTACCATTTTGTAATGCACTAATGAGTTGGTAGAAAGCTTCTTCCCCTTCACCTTGTACAACATAGTCAATAGCATGACATCGATGTAAGATTTCATCGGCCGTAAACGATACTTCTGGTCCACCTAAAATGATTTTAATATCTGGTCGAACGGCTTTCACCATGTCCACCACATGTAAGGTCATTTCGATGTTCCAGATATAGCAAGCAAAGCCCAATACATCTATATTGCGCTCTGTAATATCGCTGAGAATATGTAAAACAGGCATATTAATAGTATATTCTACTATATCGTATGCCTGTCCGTGAGCCTGCCCGTAGGCTTTGAGATACCGCAAAGCCAGGGAGGAATGTATAAATTTTGAGTTTAATGTGGATAAAACTACGTTCATAGGTCCCCTTTAAATCATCGAATGGCTCAGCCACCGTCTAGTCATAATATATATATTATACCATTAAAAGAGCCCAAAGATAAAGGAAACAATAGCACCCACTAAAATGACAACTCCTACTACAGAGAGGATAATGCCACCGAAGAATACAACAGCTGCTAAAACAACAGCTAATATGATAATCAAAATGATACGACTAAGCCAGCTTGTACTATTAAAGCTATACACCTTAACATGTGGCCCATATTGATTGTACTCTTCACCGCGTTGATACTCTTCGTTCATATTACTAGGTGTAGAGTCCACATGAACAGAGTCTCCTACCTCTTCAATGGTTACACCATCAAACTCACGGCGTTCGTCATCAGATAATACGCGTGTATTAGGTTCTGCCGCACGTGTATTACTACTGTAGCTATCACTACGATCACTACTTCTATATGTATTTTGATTGTTATTTATATTGTGTTGATCATTCATTGTTAAGTCCTTTATATGACCAAAATAATAATTAATTTTATACAACTTATTATACCATACTTTAATATAAAAAATGCAAATAAATATCCCCTACAGATATAAGTTCATATATCTATAGGGGATATTTTTATTTGTATTGCTTATACGACTTTAGACTAACGCACAAATTAGTCTTTCAAGTATTTTTGAAGCAATTCATTTACCATACCAGGATTAGCACGGCCTTTAGATTCTTTCATAACTTGACCTACTAAGAAGCCAATAGCCTTACCATTGCCACCTTTGAAATCTGCCACTGGTTGTGGATTATTAGCAATAACTTGTTTAACGATTTCTTCGATAGCACCAGTATCGGTGATTTGAACAAGACCTTCTTCTTTTACGATAGTATCAGCATCCTTGCCGGATTCCCACATAGATACGATAACTTTTTTCGCAATTTTACCGGAGATTGTACCTTTATCGATAAGAGCAATCATACCAGCCAAGTTTTCTGGGCTTACTTTAGATTCAGCGAATGTTAAACCACTTTCATTAATCATCTTGGACAAGTCACCAAGCATCCAGTTAGCAACAGTCTTAGCATCTGCACCTGCTTTTACAGTAGCATCTAAGAAATCTGCAGTTTTACGAGATACAGTAAGGATTGTTGCATCTTCACGAGACAAACCATATTCAGATACAAAGCGTTCAATCTTAGCATCTTGCAATTCAGGTAACGCACGGCGTACTTCTTCGATTTTTTCGTCCGTAATTACAATTGGTACCAAGTCTGGTTCAGGGAAGTAACGGTAATCATTTTCTTCATCTTTCTTACGCATACCAATCGTAATGCCTTGAGCATCATCCCAAGTACGTGTTTCTTGATCTACTTTACCGCCAGCTTCGATCAACTTAGCTTGACGCAAGGCTTCATATTCAACAACCTTTTGAATAGCTGTTAAGGAGTTAACATTCTTAGTTTCTGTACGCGTACCAAACTCTTTAGTACCGCGCAAACGTACGGATACGTTACAATCACCACGCAAGGAACCTTCTTCCATACGACCGTCAGATACTTCTAAGTATTGCAAGATGGAACGTAGTTTTTCAACATATGCTCTTGCTTCTGCACCGGAACGAATATCTGGTTCAGATACGATTTCAAGAAGAGGAACACCTGTACGGTTGTAGTCAACATTAGAAGATTTAGAATCGGAAATAGTGTTACCACTATGAACGAGTTTACCTGCATCTTCTTCCATGTGAATACGCGTAATACCAATGCGTTTAGTTTCACCATTTACTTCAATGTCCAAATGACCATTTAAGCAAATTGGCAAATCATATTGAGATGTTTGATAGTTTTTAGGCAAATCAGGATAGTAGTAGTTTTTACGGTCAAATTTGTTAAAGTTTAGAATTTCACAGTTTAATGCTAAACCTACTTTGATAGCAAATTCTACTACTTGTTTATTTAACACAGGCATAGCACCTGGTAAGCCAAGACATACTGGGCATACATGTGTATTTTGATCGCCGCCGAATTCAGTGGTACAACCACAGAAGATTTTAGACTTAGTCTTAAGCTCTGTATGAACCTCTAAACCAACGACTGTTTCGTATTTACTACTCATAGAGAAACCTCCCCAGTTGGTGCTACTAATTGACAGTCTGGACGTGCTTGTTCAAATGTGAAAGCGGCACGTAACAATGTTTCTTCTCCCATAGCAGGACCAAGCAATTGTAAGCCGATTGGCAAATTGCTGCTGCTCATACCTGCTGGAATGCTAATACCTGGAATACCTGCAAGGTTTGCTGGTACTGTACAGATATCTTCTAAGTACATTGCCAATGGATCATTTGCTTTTTCACCAAATTTATAAGACGTATTAGGTGCAGTTGGTGTTAAAATCAAATCCACTTTGGAGAATGCTTCATCAAATTCATTTTTAATGAGGCGGCGAACTTTCAATGCTTTCAAATAGTAAGCATCATAGTAACCAGCACTCAGTACATAAGTACCTAACAAGATACGGCGTTGTACTTCAGGACCAAAACCTTCTGTACGAGTTTTAGTAGACATATCTACTAAATTATCTGCAGGTACACGCATACCATAGCTTACACCGTCATAACGAGCCAAGTTGGAGCTAGCTTCTGCCAATGCAATGATATAGTACGCAGACAATGCATATTTAGAATTAGGCAAGGAAACCTCAACGATTTCAGCACCTAATTTTTTGTATGTTTCGATAGCCTCTTCCATAGCTTTGCGAACTTCGCTATTGAGACCTTCGCCAAAGAATTCTTTTGGCACACCAATTTTAAGATTTTTTACATCATTTACAAGAGCTGTTGTGTAGTCTACACGAGTGCCTGGAATGGATGTAGAGTCTTTCGCATCATGGCCAGAGATTGCATTTAATACTAATGCTGCATCTGTTACATCACGTGTAATAGGTCCAATTTGGTCCAAAGAAGATGCGAAGGCAATTAAACCATAACGAGATACATTACCGTATGTTGGTTTTAAGCCTACAACGCCACAGAAGGATGCTGGTTGACGAATAGAACCACCTGTATCAGAGCCAAGAGCCCAAATAGCAGAACCGCTGGATACAGCTGCTGCACTACCACCAGAAGAACCACCTGGTACGCAATCAGCATTCCAAGGGTTAGTAGTTTTAGCTAATGCAGAGTTCTCTGTAGAACCACCCATAGCAAATTCGTCCATGTTAAGTTTACCAAGACTAATGTAATGATTATCTTGTAAACGTTCAATAACAGATGCATTGTATGGAGGTACAAAGTTTTCCAACATTTTAGATGCACATGTTGCAGGTTCATCTTTAATACAAATATTATCTTTAATTGCACCAGGAATACCTGCCAATGGGGAAATAGATTCACCTTTAGCAATTGCTTCATCTACAAGCTTAGCTGTAGCCAAGGCACGATCATGAGAATCGGATAAGTACGCATGTACAGTCGGTTCCACTTTCGCTTTATGTGCAATAACAGCATTCGTCAATTCAACAGCGCTGATTTCTTTATTCACTAGTTTCTTGTGTAATTCATGAATTGTTGCCACAGCGAAACCTCCTATTCTTGTACAACGCGAGGTACTTTAAAGTACCCATCCTCTGCTTCTGGAGCATTGGATAAAGCTAAATCATGATCGAGGGATGGTTTTGTTTCATCCTCTCTAAATACATTGTGCAATGGTACTGCATGAGCCATAGGCTCCACACCATCAAGTTCTAATGCATCTAGTTCAGCAACATAAGTCAAGATGTCGGACAACTCTTTTTCTACATGTGCCATATGTTCTTCCTTAACTTCCAAGCGTGAAAGCAAGGCGATTTTTTTAATTTCCTCTTGGCTGATTTTCATCGAGACACATCCTTTCATAATTATTTATTATAAAGCAAATAATATATATTTTCAAAATATTGTAGAATGTATGTCTAATGGATTTCTCCGAGTTCGCGTAGGAGTTCTACAAACTCTTCTTCATTCATAACACGAATACCCAATTCATTTGCTTTAGTAAGCTTACTACCACTGTCTTCGCCAGCAATAACAAGGGTTGTTTTCTTAGATACGGAACCTGTAACCTTAGCCCCATGAGCTTCAAGAATCTTACCAGCTTCACTGCGGCCCATAACTTCAAGTTTACCTGTGAGAACGACGATTTCACCTTCCATTTGGTTGCCTGCTGCTTCAACAACATCTACAGTCATTTTAAGTCCTGCCGCTGTTAAGCCTTCAATAATAGCCACATGAGCAGGATCTTGACGGTATTCAACAATACTATCAGCCATAGTAGGACCGATTTCTTCTACCGCCACCAATTCTTCTTTAGTAATTGTCATGAATCGTTCCATAGATTTCACAACGTTAGCAATTGTGCCGGCTGCTTTAGATCCAATTAGGCGAATACCGAGTCCATACAATACACGGTCTAATCCACGAGTTTTAGAGTCTGCTATGGCTTTCACCAAATTCTCTGCAGATTTCTTACCCATCCTATCCATAGTAACTAGTTGATCTACCGTTAAATGATATAAATCCACCACATTAGCAATCAACTTATTATTAATTAAATTTTCTACAATGCTAGGACCTAAACCGTCGATATTCATAGCATCTCGAGAGGCAAAGTGAATGATTTGCTCTTTCTCAATAGCAGGACAGTGTTTATTAGTACAACGAACAGCGGATTCACCTTCACGACGAACTGCCGGAGAGTCACATACTGGACAGCGATTTGGAATGGTGAAAGGCACCTCAGAACCATTACGTTTTTCTGGAACTACGCGGATAACTTCTGGAATAATTTCAGCCGCCTTGTGAATGATAACGTGGTCACCAATGCGAATATCCTTTTCATTGATAAAGTCTTGATTGTGTAATGTTACACGACTTACATTCGTACCAGATACGAATACGGATTCAAGCTCGCCTGTTGGCGTAAGAACACCTGTACGTCCTACATTGATAGTAATATCCTTAAGAACGGTTTCTACCTCTTCTGGAGGATATTTGTACGCTGTTGCCCATTTAGGGTCCTTTGCAGTACTACCAAGTACCTCTTGATCATCAAAACTATTGACCTTAATTACCATACCGTCAGTATCGTACGGCAACTCATGGCGCTTTTCACCCCAATATTCAATAGCCTTGATTACCTCATCAATCGTTTTACAAACGCGATAATGAGGATTTACAGAAAACTTAAACGTTTCCAAGCTTTGTAATAATTCCTCTTGGCTATGAATATTGGCACCTACTTCAGAACCGATTGCATAGGCAAAGAATGCTAAATTACGACTAGCAGTAATAGCAGGATCTTGTTGACGTAAAGAACCTGCTGCTGCATTACGAGGATTTACAAAGGTTGGTAAACCCTCTTCATCGCGTTCTTCATTAATGCGTTTAAATTCGCTATGAGGCATATAGGCTTCACCGCGAACCTCAATAAATTCAGGTGCATTTTCGAGGTATAAAGGAATGGATTTAATTGTTCGTACATTGGCTGTAACATCTTCACCAACACGGCCATCACCACGTGTCACAGCACGTACAAACATGCCATTTTCATAGTGCAAATTAACAGCTAAGCCATCTATTTTAAGTTCTACTACATAAGCAGAGGGTTTATGACCTAATTCCTTTTCTACGCGACTAGCAAATGCACGTACTTCATCAGCACTGAATACATTAGATAAGCTCAACATAGGGCGACCATGAACGACCTTTTCAAAGGAGCCTTCCACCTTCATGCCTACCCGTTGTGTTGGAGATGATGGCACAATATATTCAGGATGAGCTGTTTCTAAATCAACGAGCTCTCGGTATTTTTTATCGTATTCAAAGTCACTCATTGTAGGAGCATCTTTTACATAGTATAAATACTGTGCATGAGTCAGCTCTTGTTGTAACTCTTTAATTCTATCTTTCGGATTCATCTTATATCCTTTTATTGAATAAACATTTAGCCTTTTTTTACAGGTGCAAATTTGGCCATTACCACACGTACACCTTGTGTGGGGAATTCAATAGTTAGCTTCATACCAGCCCCTTCACCGGCAACGTTGATAACCTTACCATTGCCCCATTTACTATGAATAGCTGTGTCACCTATTTTCCAAGCAGCAATCACTTCATTGCGAACAATTGGTTTTGTTACAGGGCGACTGGTAACACTCATATGTTGCGGTACATGACGCTTAATATCATCAGGTACTTTACGCTTAGCACGCAAACCATCTACCAACTCTTCTGGAATTTCATCGATAAAACGAGATGGTAAATAGCTACTAGTGCGTCCAAATACGGTACGCGTAGTGGCATTAGAAATATATAATTCCTTTTCAGCACGAGTAATACCTACATAAGCAAGGCGGCGTTCCTCTTCAATTTCCTCAGGGTTCATCAAGGTGCGGCTATGTGGGAATAAGCCTTCCTCCAAGCCTCCTAAGAATACGATTGGGAACTCCAGACCTTTCGCAGCATGTAATGTCATTAATGTCACTTTAGACTCTTCTTGCTCGAAAGAATCAACATCATTTACGAGTGCTACTTGTTCCAAGAAGTCTTCCACTGTACCATTTGGATTTGTATCTTGGAAGTCTTTAGCTACAGATAAAAGTTCACCGATATTCTCAGCGCGAGCCTGATCTTGTGGATCTGTACTCTCTTCTAATTGTGCCAAGTATCCGGTTCTATCAAGAATAGATTCTAAGATATCAAGTACAGTTTTATCTTCCATTTCAGCTACGAGAGTAAAGATAAGGATACCAAATTCCTCTAACTTTTCCTTTGTCTTACCTTTAATCGTATCTACTAGATGCAGCTGTGTTAATGTCATAAACAAGGACGTGCCATTTGCACGAGCATAATCTTGTAGTTTTGCCACTGTAGTAGCACCAATACTACGCTTAGGTACATTGATGATACGTAATAAGCTCAAATCATCGAATGGATTATATAACACGCGTAAGTAAGCTAAAACGTCCTTAATTTCTTTACGATCATAGAACTTCGTGCCCCCTACCATCGTATATGGCAGAGCCCGTTTAATCAGTGCTTCTTCAAGTACACGAGATTGAGCATTTGTACGGTACAAAATAGCCATATCACCATAAGGCACACCATGAATATCGTGCTTTTTAGCAATTGTATCGCCAATAAAAGCAGCTTCTTCATGTTCAGACTGAGCCGTAAAATGCTGAATTTTAGCCCCTTCTGTCTTATCGGTCCATAAATTTTTCTTAGGACGACCTTCATTATTTTCAATTACCGCATTCGCTGCATCAAGAATAATCTTTGTAGAACGATAGTTTTGTTCTAACTTGATGGATGTACAGTTCGGATAATCCTTTTCAAAGTCCAAAATATTTTGAATATCTGCGCCACGCCATGCGTAAATACTTTGATCAGCATCACCTACAACGGCAATATTTTTCCAATGAGAGGCTAATAATTTAGCCAATAAATATTGAGCATGGTTCGTATCTTGATATTCGTCGATCATAACATAACGAAAACGCTTGCTATATTTATCTAACACAGCCTCATTGGACTGCAATAATTTAACAGCTACCAATAAAAGATCATCAAAATCTAGAGCATTATTCTTACGCAATTCCCGTTCATAATACTCATATACATCAGCAACCTTTTGTTGGTAAAAGTCTCTCGCTTGCTTTCTAAAATCTGAGGCAAATAACAATTTATTTTTTGCATCAGATATGGCACCAATCATAGCACCTACAGGATAATATTTATCGTCGAGGTTTAATGCTTTTAAAGCAGCCTTAATAACAGCTTGCGAATCAGATGTATCGTAGATTGTAAAATTACTGTTATAACCTAAGAAGTTATCTAATTCAAAACGCAAAAATTTCGCACAGAAGCTATGGAATGTGCTGAGCCAAATTCGATTAGCTACATCACCTACTAAACCTTCTACACGACTTTTCATTTCTTTTGCCGCTTTATTGGTGAAAGTAATAGCTAAGATTTCATAAGGATTAACACCTTGAGCCAATAAATGTGCAATGCGAACGGTTAACACCTTTGTTTTACCAGATCCAGCACCGGCTAAAATCAATAAAGGGCCTTCCGTATGTTGAACGGCTTGTTGTTGCTCTTTATTTAAACCTGTTAATAATGAATTCATCGGAACACCCCTATCGCCCTTACATATACTATAGTTTCATAATCATATAAATAGAGAAGAAGAACGTTGCAAGCAACGTTCTTTTCCCTTTGTATACTACTATACTATTTCATAGCACCAAGAATTGGTGGTACGATTTGTTTTTTACGAGACATAGTATTTGGCAAGAATACGCCATTATCTTTAACTTCTTTTTCGAATGCTTTTGTTACTACAGCTTCTACATCACCGCTGAATAACAATGTAGTACTTTCATCAAGAATATTTGTAACCATGATGTAAGATGCATCATAGTTATTAGCGCTGCGAAGAGCCTCTAATGCAGCTACAAGTTCAGCTTGTTTAGCCAATACATCTGTTGTATCCATAACGGAAATTTGACCGATAGAAATTGTTTTACCTGCTTCGGAGAATTCTTTCATGTCTGTACGAACGATGTCGTCGTTAGTCAAATCAGAAATATCTGCACCAGCTTTTAACATATCAAGGCCATAGGACTCGATATCAACACCAGCGATTTCCGCCAATTTATAAGCCATTTCTTTATCTGTTTCTGTGCATGTTGGAGAGCGGAATAAAACAGTATCAGAAATGATAGCGGACAACATCAAACCAGCAATAGTTTTAGGAATTTCTTGATTGTTTTCCATGTACAATTTAGTAATGATTGTATTAGAGCAACCTACTGGTTCTAAACGCATAAATACAGGACCATCAGTTTCGAAATCACCAATGCGGTGATGATCCACAACGCCGCACATATTCATAGACTTGTAACCGTCAATGATTTGTTTAGATTCATTGTGGTCTGTTAAATATAAGTTACCACCTTCTGGAGCAAATTCTTCCCAATTCTTAACGATTTGAGGGTGTTCAAAACCAAAATGATTCAATACGTATGTTGTTTCCTTATTTGCTTCACCTGCACATACTGGAGTAGCTGGTGTACCCATTTGTGTTAAGAAATTAGCAAAGGAAATAGCAGAACAAATAGAATCTGTATCAGGGCTTTTATGACCTGCTACATATGTTTTTACATCACTCATAATATACCTCTTTTATATAAATTTCACACTTAATATCGACTTACGTCAATCCGATTTTTAACTCTATTATTATATCATAAATTATATAAAAAAACACGCCACTACTAAGTAGTGACGTGTTTTTGTCATTCTACAAAATTATCTAATGTAAATGATTAGTCGTGATTTTTTTTACGGTTTGTAAACATACCAGGTCCAAGTGTTTCAATGATGATGAACAGCATTGGAATGATAAAGATACCAAACAATGTTGCTGTTGTCATCCCTGCTACTACAGTAATACCCATGGATGTACGAGCACCAGAACCAGCACCAGTAGATACTGCCAATGGCAATACACCAAGGATGAACGCAAAGGATGTCATCAAAATTGGACGTAAACGAATTTTTGCAGCTTCAATAGCGGCATCAACAACGTTCATACCACGTTCGTCAACACGGATCTTAGCGTACTCGATGATTAAGATCGCATTTTTTGCAGCCAAACCAACAAGGGTTAAGAGACCAATCTGCATGTAAATATCATTAGCTAAGGAATATCTGCCTGTAAAGTTCAACAAGAATGGAACTAAAGAAGCACCAATCATACCAGATGGTACGGAGAACAATACGGCAAATGGAACCTTCCAAGATTCATACAAGGCAGCCAAAATTAAGAATACAAATACTAGACCTAAACCAAGAATCATGATGGTTTGAGAACCAGCTTTCAACTCTTCACGAGATTGACCTGCCCAGTCATATGTATAACCGGCTGGTAATGTTTTAGCTGCCGCCTCTTTCAATGCATTAATCGCATCACCAGAGGAGTAACCATTCGCTTGAGAACCACCGATTTGTACAGCCATCGCATTATCAAAACGAGTAATACTAGACGGTGTACCTGTTTGTTCTTTCGTAATATAGTTAGATACTGGAACCATAAGGCCCTTGCTATTACGAACAGCTAACATATTAAGCTGTTCCGCATTTTGACGGTAAGCGTCTTCAGCTTGAACTACTACTTTATAGTTTTTACCATATGTAGTGAAGTCATTGACTTGAATACTACCATAGAAACCTTGCAATGTAGTAAAGATATCAGCTAATGCCACACCATCTTGAGCCGCTTTTTCACGATTCACATCAAATTGTAAGGATGGTGTAGATGTATCAAATGTAGTGTAAATAGATCGAATTGCTGGACTCTTACGAGCTTCTGCTAAGAATTCATTAGCACGTTCCGCCATAACTTGTGGACTGTCACCAGCTTTGTTAATGAGGTACATGCTGAAACCACCTGTAGAACCTAAACCAGGAATAGATGGTGGGTTCATAGCAATTACAGTTGCTTCTGGTACCTTTTCAGCAGCAAAGCCAAATGTTTGACCAACCATGGCATTAATTGATGTTGCTTGTGTTGTACGATACTTCCAGTCAGACATAGTAGCAAAGATTACACCTGCACTTGATTTTTGACCACCACCTAAGAGGTCAAAGCCTGCTACAGTAAATACCTCTTGGAATAATTGCTCATCTTTTGGCTTTTCAGGATCATTTTTACCTTCTAAGAAGGAAGCAATTTTTTCAAGGGTCGCCATAGTACGCTCAGATGTGGCACCTGGCGGCTCATTAACAGCAATCATGTAATAACCGCTATCCTCTGCAGGTACAAAGGATGTAGGCAAGAAGTGGAATACTAAGCCTGTTCCCCCCGCAAAGATAAGCAATGCAATAACGGTTAAGCTCAAACGATGGCTTAAACGAGCCAATTGGATACCATACCAATTGCTGAAACGTTCTAGGCCTGCATTGAATTTATTTAACTGACGATGTACCCAATCTTCACGCTCTTTAGGTGTGTGAGGTTTTAACATCGTAGCACATAGTGCTGGTGTTAATACAAGGGCAACAATCGCAGAAATAACAACAGATACAGCGATTGTTAATGCAAACTGTTTGTAAAGAATACCTGTCATACCACCCATGAAGGCAACTGGTACGAATACAGCTACCAATACAAAGGCGATACCAATTACAGGGCCTTGTACATTTTCCATCGCTTTAATAGCCGCCTCTTTCGGAGGTAAGCCATTATATTTTAATTCATACTCTACCGCTTCTACTACAACGATAGCATCGTCAACAACGAGGCCGATAGCCAATACCATGGCGAATAATGTTAACGTATTGATAGAGAAATCAAGTAATACGAAAGCACCAAATGTACCTAGCAAGGATACTGGAACAGCAATCATAGGGATAATTGTAGATCGCCAGGATTGTAAGAATACATATACTACAAAAAGAACGAGTAGTAATGCTTCTACAAAGGTATGCTCTACCTCATTGATAGATGCACTTACGAATTTAGTATTATCTACCACTACGTTATATTGCATATCTGGTGGGAAGGATTTAGATTGTTCATCTAGTACCTTCTTAACATTCGCAATAGTTTCTAATGCATTCGCATCATTTTGTAAGGAAATAGCGAAGCCTGCTACCTCTTTATGTGCGGACTTAGCAATAAAGTCATATCCTTTAGCACCAATTTGAATGCGAGCAACATCTTTTAGATGCAATACCTTACCATTAGAGCTTTTAATAGCAATGTTACCAAATTGTTCAGGTGTCACAAGACGACCTTCAATTTTGATAGGATATTGAAATGCTTGTTCCCCATTAGTAGGATTTTGACCAACTGTACCTGCTGCAGCCTGTAAGTTTTGTCCCTTAATAGCTGCTGTTACTTCAGAAATGGTAACACCAAGATTTTGCATCTTCGCTGGATCTAACCAAATGCGCATAGCATAATCGGAACCGAACTCTTGTACAGAACCGACACCCTTAATGGCTTTAATAGCATCCATCATATAGTTGGTACCATAGTTCTTTAAGAATGTAGAATCATAAGTACCATCAGGTGAGTTCAAGGAGAATACCATAGCCATATCACCAGAAGATTTAGTAGTTGTAACACCAACTGCTTGTACCTCTGCAGGTAATTGAGCAAGTGCTGCTTGTACACGGTTTTGTGTATTAACCGTATCCATATCGGCATCTGTGCCTTGATTGAACTGAACAGTCAAAGAGTAACTACCATTACTAGAGCTACTAGATGTCATATAGTCCATATCTTGTACGCCTACGATTTGTGTTTCAATAACACTGGCTACCGTATCATTAACAACTTGAGCCGTTGCACCTGTATAGGCAGTGTTTACACGAACTGTAGGTGGAGAAATTTGTGGATATCGAGCTATCGGAAGGTTCATCATAGAAATGAGACCTACCAAGGTAATAACAATGGCTATTACAATGGCAAAGATAGGTCGATTAATAAAGAATTTCGACACGATCTAGCCCCCTTCTATTTTGTAGCTTTTAATTGTTCTTTTGAAAGCAATTTAGCATTAACCTTCACACCGTTTTTAACCTTAGTTAAGCCATCAACGATGATTGTGTCTCCAGGTGCTAAACCGGCTTTAATAATTGTATCGCTACCACTTGTACCGCCAACTTCAACACTTTTTTGTTCTACTACACCATCAGCATTTACAACATAGATAAAGTTTTTATCCATGATTTGAAGAATGGCACGACTAGGAACAAGAATAGCATCTTTAAGTTTTTGACCAGGAGAAATCACTGTAGCAAACATATTTGGCAACAACAAATGATCAGGATTTGGGAAAGATGCTTTCAACACAAGCTTACCTGTTGATTGATCAAGACTTTTTGCAGCTTGAACAATAGAACCCGGTTGATTATACGTTTCGCCATCAGCAAGTTTTAATTGAATATTTGGACCATTGGAATCATCGCCAGTTGGATTTTTCATGAAGTCAAGATATTCTTGCTCTGTCATACTAAATTCAACAAAGATAGGATCGATAGAATCAATAGTTACTAATGTTGTAGAACCTGCTTGTACAAATGTCCCCATATCGATATCATCCATACGTAATGTACCAGAATATGGTGCATATACCATTGTATCGCCATAGTTATCTTGAGCAATTTTTACGGATGCTTGGTATGCTTCATAAGCTGCCTTAGCTTGTTCTACAGTACTGCGTTGTGTATCTACACGTTGTTGCGCAATAGCATCTTGTTGAGCTAATGTTTCATAACGATTAAGGTCTACTTCAGCATTTTTATAGTTTGCATTAGCTTGAGCTGCTTGTGCTTCTGCATTAGCAAGAGTAGCTTCGTATTGACGAGAATCGATACGATATAATGGCTGGCCAGCTACAACTTGCTCCCCGCCTTTAACAAATTTTTCAACTACGTAACCAGTTACACGAGCATGTACAGCTACAGAGTTTTCTGCAACTACCGTACCAGCATAGGTTTGGTTTACCTGTGCATCACTTGCAGTAATTTTGTAGGCATTGACACTCACGTCACCTGCTTGCTGTTGATTACTGCCACAACCAGCAACCATTACAGCGGATACAACGAGAGCCGCTAACATACGGGAATAACGGAACTTCATTATCTGTACTCCTTTACACGAAACTAATCATCTATGTGTCATAATTACATAAATATCTTTATATATTTTACAGGATTCTATAGACAAAGTCAATTTTTTCGATATCTGTCGACCATTGTTAAATGCAGATAAAATCTAAATAAACTCACATTCATTGTATACAATAAAAAAGATAAAAACCATTGACTTTTATATTTTTTTGTGAACACTTTTTCATAATTTATTGTGCGGTGTTTTATGGAGAAATTAAGGGAAAAGAATCTAGGCTAATAAATATGAAATTTAGCACTTATATAAGAACACCAAAAAAGCTAGAAGATTAGGTAACTACTGTATTTCTGTAGTAGTTACGTATCTTCTAACTATGAATTAAATATTGGTGGAGATGAGGGGAGTCGAACCCCTGTCCAGAAGTGTTGCCATATAGACTTCTCCGAGCACAGTCTATGATTTAGATCTCAGGTTGTTACCGCTCACAGACAAGCTACACAACCCCAGTTCATATTGTCTCGCCTAATTCATATGAACAACTGAATTAAGCCAGCCTACGGTTTGACGTCCATTCACACTTGGTAGGCACAAGTATGAGGGACGTAGCTTATGCAGCTAATGCAAAATTTTCTTCTGCGTTTAAATGTTTTCCCACCGTTTAACGGCCTCATGGAACGCCGACTCGCTATCTATACCACACGCACCCCTGTCGAAACCTTTACATCCCCGTGTGTCGGTCTCATAATTATAAGCCTATTTAGTATTACTGTCAATTATATGAGACCTTCACAGTTCAGATATATTCACTATTGTTAGACTACTCAACTTATCTAATATCGACGACTTAACCAATCAAATTTCGGATTCTTTTAATACTCTCGTTATTAGATAGATTATGTACTATCATGAGTCTAATTGTTTCATAGCATTTTGCAGTGATTGGCACACATAATCTATTTGTTCTCTATTATGAGCAGCTGTAACGGTCAAGCGAATTCTGCTTTCACCAATAGGTACTGTAGGCGGACGAATAGCGGTGCCTATAATGCCAGCCTCATATAGATACTCAGATACGGCAAGTGTATCTTCATTACGTCCTATTAAAATTGGGAAAATTGGCGTTTCATTAGTAGCATCAATTCCCATAGAAATCAATTGATCTGCCATATAGTTTACAGTTTCTTGTAAACGCCCTAAAACAGATGCATCTGTCTCAAGAACCTGTAATGCAGCTAGGGCCGCCCCTATATCAGCAGGAGATAATGCGGTGGAGAATATGAAGCTACGACTCGTATTAACAAGATAATCTATGATAGTGCTATTGGCAGCTACATAACCACCAACAGATCCTAAGGATTTACTCAATGTACCGAGTTGAATATCTATCTCTTTCTCTAAATTGAAATAAGCAGCCGTACCATGACCATTACCAATTGTTCC
Organism: uncultured Veillonella sp.; assembly: GCA_900550175.1. Taxonomy (GTDB): domain Bacteria; phylum Bacillota; class Negativicutes; order Veillonellales; family Veillonellaceae; genus Veillonella. The sequence goes on along the minus strand of URQX01000008.1, from coordinate 2,487 downwards.
CGTTGCATGAGCATCATCTACCATGAGCAAAGCATTATAGTCACGGCTTAATTCATATAATTTATCAAGCGGTGCAATATTCCCATCCATACTAAATACGCCATCTGTAACTATAAGTTTTCGAGTGTTTCGATCTACCTGTTTTAACAGATACTTTAACTCATCTATATCACAGTGGCTATATGTTTTTACAGTACCTCGACTTAATCTACAACCATCAATAATACTAGCATGATTAAGAGCATCACTAAAAATAATAGTATTCTTATCAGCTATAGCAGAAATAGTCCCTACATTGGCCATATAACCTGTATTAAATACAAGGGCTTTTTCAGTATTCTTGAATTTAGCTAATTCTTTTTCTAGCTCTGTAAATAATGGAAACGTACCAGATACGAGGCGCGATCCACCAGATCCAGTTCCATATTGTTTTGTCCCTTTCAGGGCCCCATCTATTACACGAGTATCAAAAGTTAAGCCCAAATAATTATTTGAAGCCATCATCAAATATTCTTTATCATCTCGTTTTACTCGCACTGCATCAATAGGGCAGTATTCTTTTAAGGTTCGTAGATTATGATTCTGTACCTTAGCATCTAATTGTCCTTTAAAATATTCGTACATTCTATCTCCGTTGAACAAGTACTGGCGCACTCTCCAGATACGTAATTACACTTTCACTATCTATATCAGATTGAACAAAGAAAACGCGTCCCCCTATATTAGACCCTAATTCTTTCATATTAGGAAGTCGATGGTATACGCCATTACAAGCAACATAGCCTACTGTATAATCTGGATCATCAGACCAGCATAATTCTCCCACAACACCATCAGCGGATTGCACCTTAGAGGCTAATACTAAGGCCTCTCTCATATGTTCATTATCGCCTAATGCATAAGAGTCAAAGGAGTCCATGTGACTCACACGCACCCCACGGTTGCCTGTATCTAAACGCTCACCAGTAATAGCATCTACTAACATGGCGCCGCGCATGGATCTATCTAAACGTTTTAACATAGAAATAGCTTTGTGAACAGCAGTCTTACTAATAGCAGGATCATCTAATAGTTCAATCGCCAATTGATGGGATTCAGAAATGCTACTAGTTTTATGTTCCTCTACCTTTAGACAGTCAATATATCTAATCTTCTCCGGTGGGATTAAATCTACAGTAATATTGATAAAATCAGCTGTTCCTTTACTGTGATACAGTGCGCGATCAGCTAACGATTGAGCTATAGCCCCTACTTCTTCTAACTTCACAATCCGCTCTGCACCAGAAATATGGTGGCCCCCTTTTTCATGGGGACCACCTTGAGCAGCACGCATGCGTACACTATATACTTCAGCCATTATGACACCTTCCCTTTAACAAGATCATTTTGAGGTACTTGACTGTGAATTTTACGGAATACTTTTACAAATACTGGTGCCATAATGACTGTAAAAATCATGCCAGGCACTGCTAATGCAACCATAGGTAATGCAGCCTTACCGATATATACAGACAAGGTCAATCGCGCTAATGCAGATGCAATCGGGCCAGAAATCATAATACCGATCATATGATTGTGGCACATCCAAAGAATTAGCCCTACGATAAGTCTAAATTGCATAGCAATCATAACATTCAAAATAGTTTGTGTACCTAGTGCTAAACCGATTAAACTAGATAGACAACCACTAATAATATATTTCTTAAATCCGAATACGGCACATATAGCTACCGCTAACGGGGCTGATAGTTGAAATTCTATACCTGGAATGACATTAGGTATTTTAATAGCACCTAACACAGTAATCATAGCCGTTAAAATAGCAATCTCTGTAATGTACCGGATGTTCTGATTCATGATATTTCTCCTCTACTTAGAAAATGTCAACTACAAATACTGCTCTTTGTTTACATTATAATTTCAATATACATATTTATCAACTAAAAATACAAAATAAGTTGACAAATATCACAAAAAAATCGAGCCATTATGACTCGATCTTTTTATTTTAATATTTTTGCTGTTCTTTAAGTCTCTTAGCAATGTCTCGCTTAGCATCGCGCTCTGCCATATCTTGACGCTTATCATATAGCTTTTTACCAGTTACAAGACCAACCGTTACCTTTACATAACCATGGCTAAAATGGAAATTGAGCGGCACTAAAGAGAACCCCTTTTCCTTAACTTGAGCATGCAATTTGTTAATTTCAGATTTATGCATCAGTAATTTGCGAGTTCGTTCAGGTTCGTGATTAAAGCGATTACCTTGTTCGTATGGACTTATGTGAACGCCATACAACAAGAGTTCACCTTTATCAATGCGACAAAAGCTATCCTTTAGGTTCAATTTGCCTTGACGTATGGATTTAATTTCTGTACCTGTCAACGCAATACCAGCTTCATAGGTTTCATGAATATTAAAATCATGACGCGCCTTACGATTATCAGCAATAAGAGATGGACTAGATTGTTTTGCCATATATACCT
>URQX01000007.1 GCA_900550175.1 uncultured Veillonella sp. | reverse complement strand
ATTTTGTACTAGATACAACAAATGGTCGGACCTATGATTTTATGCAACGTATTGAGGATGAATTAGTTACCTCAGATGTTCAATTTAAAGCAAGACGTCAACCCAATGATACGGATACTAGAGATGTAAAACCGTCATCTCAAGAATTACAATTTAATAATTCTCTAAGAAATACAAAAGATAATCATAGATTATCTAAATCGGAACGTTTTAATAATCCTATTACGACGATTTCTAATGATATAGTAGCTACTAAAATAGTCGTTAATAAAGAACATTCCGACCGGGTAGGATCTCATAAATTGGGCAATGATAAACGGCGTAAACATAAGACGTCTAATCAGGCGGGTAAAGGACGAAAGTCAGAAGCTATATCCAAACAACGTACACCACAAGGGGGTAGCGGATATGAGAAGAATCGCAATACTAACAAGCGGTGGAGACGCACCTGGAATGAACGCCGCCATCAGAGCGCTAACTCGAAAAGCAATACATGAAGGGTTTGAAGTTTTTGGTATTGAACGTGGCTATTTAGGTATTATGGAGGAGCAGTTCATTCCTTTATCAAACCGTTCTGTGGGTGGCATTATTACCCAAGGTGGTACGATGCTAAAAACAGCGCGTTTTCCAGAGTTTCAAAATGAAGATATTCAGTGTAAAGCTTACGATATTTTGAAAGCCCATGGTATTAATCACCTTATTGTTATCGGTGGAGATGGGTCTATGAGAGGTGCTACAAGTTTAGCTGAGCTTGGCATGTCTACAATGACAATTCCGTGCACTATAGATAATGATATGGGTGGTACTCAATATACTATAGGCTTTGATACGGCCCTCAATACTGTGGTTGATGCGGTTGGTAGAATTCGTGATACATCCAACTCCCATGAACGCGTTGCCATTGTAGAGGTGATGGGACGTAAATCAGGTCATATTGCGCTTAAAGCGGGTCTTGCCTGTGGTGCAGAAATTGTACTCGTTCCCGAAAAGCCTATGCCTTTACATGATGTATGTCGTCATTTAAAGGAAACACAGATACGTGGTAAAGAATATAGTGTGATACTCGTTGCTGAAGGTGCTTACAATAGTGGAGAAGTAAAATCCTATATTAAGGAACATACGGAATTTGATCCGAGCTTGACCGTATTGGGATATTTACAACGCGGTGGCGGTCCCTCTGCATTTGACGCCATTTTAGCGGCTCGTATGAGTGAAACTTGTATTGATTTATTAATGAATGGTACAGATAATCGATTATTGGGCTATATAGATGGTCATATTCGTGCTATTTCCTATCAGGAGGCAGAGCTTTTGGATTTTCCTATTCAAGAGAATGACTATACACTATTATCCATATTAAGTAGTTAATTCTAGTAATGACCCGGAAGGGTCATTTTCTATTTTTATCATCATTTATTCATGAATAAAATTATATTGCATAAAAGTAATTGGTACTGTATAATTTAAAGATACTATTAGTATTGTTAGAAATGATACATGTTGTGCAAATATCTTCGTCTTAATATAAGGAGATTATAATGAAAGAATTTTTGCAAAAGCATCGCAAACGTATTATTGCAGGTGCTGTTGTTCTTTGTGTTCTTGGTGGTGGTACATACTACTACATGCATAGCGAAGGTTCTAAGCAAACACAAAACTTATATACAACTGGTAAGGTAGAAAAGGGTGATGTAAAAACTAGTATTAGTGCAACTGGTACTATTAACCCTGTAAATTATGTGGACGTTTCTACGAATGTGGCTGGTAAGCTTGAAAAAGTCTTAGTAAAAGAAAATGATCAAGTTACAGCTGGTCAAGTTATCGCTTATATTGATACACGTCAATTGCAAGCCTCTGCAGATGATGCACGAGCTGCATTAGCTAAAGCAGAACTTGATATGAACCGCTATAAAGCATTAGCCGATCAAAATGCTATTGCTCAACAAACCTATGATGATTCTGTAACAGCTTATGAACGGGCAAAATCTACGTATGACCGCGCAGCAGCAGATTTGAGCGATGCTACAATTACAGCACCAATGTCTGGCACAGTTATAGGTACACCATTGAAAGCTGGTCAAACCATCAGTACCGGGATTTCTACACAAATGATTATCGCTACGATTGCAGATTTAAGTGATTTAGAAATTTACCTAACTGTAGATGAAACAGATATCGGTAGTATTAAACAGGGTGCTAAGGTAGAATTTACTGTAGATTCTAAACCAGGTGAAACTTTCACAGGCTATGTATCTGAAATCGCAAAAGGTACAAAAGGCAATATGGGCGCTACCAGCAATAGCGTTGTGTACTATACCGTAAAAGTTCAAATTCCTGAAAATATTTCCAAGAATTTCTTACCATCTATGACGGCTCGTGCAACTATCTTTGGTGAAGATATTAAAAATACATTGGTAGTACCTCTTACGGCAGTGCGTACAGATAAACAAGGGGAATATGTATATGTTATTAAAGATGGTCAACCAGTACGTACAGCTGTTTCTACAGGTGTAACTGGGGATACTAATGTACAAATTCTAAAAGGTTTATCTGAAGGTGATGAAATCATCGTCAGTGGTGATGTAACAGCACCTAAGAATAATAGCCGTGGACCGTTCTAATAGTAGGTGAATATGAATCAAGCAGTAATCGATATACAAGGGATTACGAAGACCTATGTAAATGGTAAATTATCGGTGCCTGTTCTGCATGGGATCGATTTACAGGTCAACAAAGGCGAATTTGTGTCTATTATGGGTCCATCTGGTTCTGGTAAATCTACCTTTATGAACATACTTGGTTGTTTAGATAGACCAACAACAGGTTCATACCGCCTAAATGGCGATGAGGTTGCTACCTTATCTGACGATGAATTGGCCTTTGTACGAAACAAACAAATAGGCTTTGTATTCCAAAGTTTTAACTTATTAACAAAATTGACAGCTTTAGAGAATGTGGCGCTCCCTATGATTTATGCAGGGATGGATAAAAAGTCACGTAATGAACGTGCCGCTGCATTGTTATCCTCTGTTGGCCTTGGGGATCGTATGGATCATTTGCCATCTGAGTTATCTGGTGGTCAGCGTCAACGTGTAGCCATAGCTCGCGCGTTAGCGAATAATCCTGCTATCATCATGGCCGATGAACCGACAGGTAACCTTGACTCCAAGTCGACTATTGATGTTATGAATATCTTTAGAGGTCTCTATGATGAAGGGCGTACAATTATCCTCGTTACTCATGAACCTGAAATTGCAACCTATGCAAGTCGTAATGTAGTATTGCGTGATGGTTTGATTGTAGAGGATTCTCAAAATCTCAATATGACGCCTGTACAGGAGGTGCCACATGTATAAAGAGAGTTTCTTGATGGCATGGGCATCCCTCATTGCTAATAAAATGCGATCCATTTTGACTATGTTAGGCATTATTATCGGTGTAGCTGCCGTAATTGCCTTAGTATCTATTGGTAATGGTGTAAAGCAAGATATCCAAAACTCCATCTCTAGCCTAGGTTCTAATTTATTGATGGTTATGCCTGGTGCACCGCGCACACCAGGGGTTCGACCTTCTGCAGGCTCTATGAAGTCTTTAAAGGTTTCTGATTACGAAGCGATTTCAAAATTGGATGGTGTAAAAGCTGCCAGTCCGATGACAAATGGTTCGTATGTAGTAATTTATCAAAATAAGAACTGGACTACTTCAGTATCTGGTGTTAGTTATAACTATTTAGATGTAAACAATTGGTCTATGAAATCCGGTCGATTCTTGTCTGAAAAGAATGTACAGAATCGTGAACGCGTTGCAGTCGTAGGTAAAACAGTTGTTAAGAATCTATTTGGTGATGAAGATCCAGTAGGTGCTGAAATTCGTGTCAAAAATATTCCATTCCGTATCATTGGTGTTCTTAATAGTAAGGGCAGTGGTGCAATGGGTAATGACCAAGATGATATGGTAATTATCCCGTATACTACAGCCATGGAACGGGTAGAAGGTGTTGATTATCTTCGAATGATTTACGTGGTAGGTAAGGATGAAAACGGAATCGATCGTTTGCAATCCGATATTGAAAACCTATTACGCGTACGTCATGGTATCAAAGATACTAACCTAGATGATTTCAATATTCAGAACATGAACTCCATTATGGAAACTATGGAGGAAACTACAGGAACGTTAACATTATTCCTTGGTGCCGTAGCTGCTATTTCTCTCGTTGTTGGTGGTATTGGCATTATGAATATTATGCTCGTATCTGTAACTGAACGGACAAGAGAGATTGGGGTACGTAAAGCGCTGGGTGCTACTTATAGTGTTATCGTTACACAATTCCTTATCGAAGCTGTTGTTATCAGTTTGATGGGGGGCATTATAGGGATTATACTCGGCATAGGCTCATCTAAGCTGATTGGCATGGCTTCTGGTATGAGTACGGTTATATCTATACCAACGATTGTAATGTCCTTTGCCTTCTCTATGGCAATAGGTTTGATCTTTGGTATTTATCCAGCTCGTAAAGCCGCTAAACTTAATCCAATTGATGCATTACATTATGAATAATCTTTAGTTGTAGATATGTTTAATTAAGAACATACTACATAATTTGATAGAGTTATTCGCATATGGTGCGTTGCATGATACAATATGTATGATGTAACGCACCATTTTTATATGTTTGTATTTAATTTTGGTATATAACTATAGAGATTTTCATACAGGTAATGTAATAGACTTAGTTTCTAGATTAGTTAATCTATGGGTGTGTATATAGAATGGAGAACCTTATGGCTACAACATTGTTAGAATATTTCAACGAATTACGAGATCAGAATCCATTTTCTTGGGTAAAAGATTCTGAAATTACAGCAGTTGAACCTGGTCATGCGGAAATGACCTTGCAAACTAACGAAACAGAGTATTGCAATTTTAGAGGGGACTTGCATGGCGCTGTTTGTATTGGATTAGCAGATAGTGTGATGGGGACAGCATGTTTTACATTGGGCAAATCTGTTAGTACCATTGATCTTAATGGTAACTATGTGAAAGCTGTTAAAGGCGGTACCGTATTGCGTGGTGTAGCTAATGTAGAGCATAGTGGTAAAACAACCATGGTTGCGACAGCTCGTATTTATAATGAATTAGGTGAACTAGTTCATTTAGCACGTGGTACATTTTTTGTACTAGAAGAGAAGCAATTACCTGAATTACCATGGCGTTTTATTGAAGAAGACAACCCTGATTTGGTATAATATAGTTTAGACTTTTAAATATAGGAGGATGCTTTAATGGAACAAGAATTACAACGTCTTAAGGCAGAAGCCCTTGAGGCTATCAAAGGCGCTGCTGATCAACAAGCGTTGCAAGATATACGTGTAAAATATCTAGGTAAAAAAGGTGAGGTAACAGCATTACTAAAAGGTCTTGGTAAATTATCTCCTGAAGAACGCCCTAAGGCTGGTGCTCTTGTTAATGCGGTTCGTGAAGCATTAGAGGCTGAAATTGATACAGTGAAAACTCGTATGGAAACAGAAGAGTTAAATGCTCGCTTAGAGCAAGAACGCATCGATATCACATTGCCAGGTCGTGCAGAAAAAACGGGTCATATTCATCCATTAACAAAGGTTAATGAAATGATTGAAGACTTCTTTATGAAAATGGGCTATACCGTTGAAGAAGGCCCTGAGGTTGAGCAAGATTACTACAACTTTGAATGCTTAAATTTGCCTAAAGATCATCCTGCACGTGATATGCAAGATTCCTTCTATATTACAGAAAACTTCTTATTACGTACCCATACATCTCCAGTTCAAGCTCGTACAATGCAACGTCATGAACCTAATAGCCCAATTCGTATGATTGCGCCTGGTAAGGTTTACCGTTGGGACTATGATGCGACACATTCCCCAGTATTCCATCAAGTGGAAGGTCTCATCATCGACGAGCATATTACATTTGCTGATTTGAAAGGTACATTAGAGTCCTTCTTACGTCACATGTATGGTGATGAAACAAAGGTACGTTTCCGTACAAGCTTCTTCCCATTCACAGAACCATCTGCAGAAGTAGATATTTCCTGTGTAATGTGTGGTGGCGAAGGTTGCCGTGTATGTTCTCATACAGGTTGGCTTGAAATTTTAGGCTGCGGTATGGTTCATCCGGATGTATTGCGCATTAATGGGTACGATCCTGAAAAGGTTAAAGGCTTTGCCTTTGGCATGGGCGTAGAACGTATTGCTATGCTTTTATACGGCATTAACGATTTACGTCTATTCTTTGAAGATGATGTACGATTCTTGGAACAATTTTAGGAGGAACTCATGAAAGCAAGTTTACAGTGGATGAACGAATACGTGCCTGTGGATATGAATCGTCCTGCTCAAGAATTGGCCGATGAATTAACACAAGCTGGTATTCCTGTAGAAGATGTCATTGCTATGGATAATGGCATTAAGAAAATTTATACTGGTAAAATCGTAGAGATTACAAAGCATCCAGATGCAGATAAATTACAAGTATGCCAAGTTGAATGCCTTACTGAAGAAGGTGAGCCTGTTACTAAACAAATCGTAACAGCTGCTACTAATGTAGCGGTAGGTCAAATCGTGCCTGTAGCGTACCATAAATCTCGCCTAGCTGATGGCACAGAGATTAAAAAAGGTAAATTGCGCGGAGTAGTTTCTGAAGGTATGTTCTGCTCAGTAGCAGAATTTGGCATTTCTAGTGATTTAGTATTGCCAGAAGAAGCACAAGGTATTTATATCTTCCCTGAAGGTACACCAATTGGTCTTGATGTAAAAGACGTGTTGGGCTTAAATGATACAGTGTATGAATTTGAATTGACTGCTAACCGCGCAGATTGCTTCTCCATGGTTGGTTTATCCCGTGAATTCGGTATTATGACAAACCAAAAAGCGTTATTCCCTGTTATCATGGTTAATGAAAATGGTGAGTCCATTGAAGGAAAAGCATCTGTATCCATCGAAGCGGATGATCTTTGTACTCGTTTTACTGCTCGCGTAGTAACTGATGTTAAGGTTGAGCCATCTCCATTGTGGATACAAAACCGTTTGCGCAACAGTGGCATTCGTCCTATCAATAATGTAGTAGACGTTACAAACTACGTTATGTTAGAACTTGGTCAACCTATGCATGCCTATGATTATGATCATGTAAAAGGACATCAATTAGTAGCAAGACGTGCTAAAAATGGTGAAGTTCTAGTTACACTTGATGGTTCTGAACGTGAATTGAATGACTCTATGCTTATTATTGCCGATGCAGAACGCCCAGTAGGTGTAGCTGGTATCATGGGTGGCTTTGATAGTGAAGTGACAAATGAAACGACTACAGTTTTGTTCGAGGCTGCCGTATTCAATGGTCCATCCATTCGCCGTACAGCTAAAGCTCTTGGCATGCGTTCTGAAGCATCTGGTCGTTTTGAACGTGGTGTAAATCATAAATACACTGCTTATGCTATCGACAGAGCAGCTCAATTATTACAACAAATCTGCCCTACTTGTAAAGTTGATGTAGGCGTTATCGATGTATATAAAAATCCTGTAGAACAACATACAGTTACTTTCACAGTAGAACAAATCAACGATTACTTGGGTACAAACATTGAAAAAGATGAAATGGTTCGTATTTTGACTGCCCTTGAATTCGTTGTAACCGAAGAGGGCGACAAATTGTCGGCTCTCGTTCCAACGTGGCGCGGCGATGTAACAGTAATGCCTGATATCGCCGAAGAAGTGGCTCGTATCTATAACTACGATAATATTGCGCCTACAATCCCTGTTGCAGTATTGTCCTCTGGTGGTATGACACCTAAGAAAGCTCTTACTAAAGAGGTTACACATGCATTAGCTAAATTGGGTATGACTCAAATCATTACATTTAGCTTCATGCATAAAGATGGCCTTACTAACATGATGCTTCCTGAAGGGGATAGCCGTTATACAGCCATTCCAATCTTGAACCCTATTTCCGAAGAATTCCCTTATATGCGTACTACATTGGTACCAGCTGTTATTGAAGCAGCAAAACGCAATATTGCGCAACAAAATAAGGATCTTTGGTTATTTGAAACAGCAAATGTATATGAACCAAAAGCGTTACCTTTAACAGAAGTGCCTCATGAACGCCCTATGGCTTGTGGTATCTTGATGGGCAAGGCAAACCAAGCTGGCTGGAATCAAGCAGAACGCACTACAGATTTCTATGATGTAAAAGGCATTGTAGATGCGTTGTTAGCTGAATTAGGCGTTACAGGCTACGAAATTAATCGTGGCGCTGAGCCATATTTCCATCCAGGTGTAAGTGCTCAATACGTTGTTGATGGTAAAATGATTGCTCAATATGGTGAATTACACCCACAAGTGAGCAAAAACTTTGATTTACCAGGTAAAGTATATATGTTTGAAATCGATTTGGAAGCAGTATTATCCTTAACGATTCCAGCATTCCGTTATACATCCTTCAGTAAATTCCCAGGCACTAGCCGTGACCTTGCTATCGTAGCACCTGTGTCCGTATCTAGTGGCGAAATTTTATCTATCATCAAAGAGCATGGTGGAGAATATTTAGAAAATGCATCTATCTTCGACGTTTACGAAGGTGAACATATCGAAGCTGGTTACCGCAGTCTTGCATACAATTTACAATTCCGCTCTATGGAAGGTACGTTGAATGATGAGGATATTGATGGTAATATTCAAGCTATTATCGATGCATTAGCAGAAATTAACTGCAGATTACGTTAATTTTAAGCAGTATATTGAAAGGGTTTACCGTATGGTAAACCCTTTTAGTACTATAGTTATACCTTTAGTTAGGTAGAAAGGATTGTCCATGGAATTATTGGCTCCTGCCGGTACGATGGAAAACTTTATAGCCGCTTTAGAATCTGGAGCTGATGCCATTTATCTTGGTGGTAAAGGATTTAATGCCCGTGCTCATGCAGCAAACTTTGGCATTGAAGAATTGGCGGAGGCTATTCGTTTGGCCCACATTCTAGATGTGTCTGTATATGTAACTGTAAATATCCTCATAGGTGATTCCGAATTAACGGCTCTCGAGTCGTATTTAAAGGACTTAGAACGCATTGGTGTGGATGCTATCATCGTTCAAGATTTAGCAGTTGCTAAACTAGCTCAGCGTGTGGCTCCTAAATTGCACTTGCATGGCAGTACGCAAATGACGGCTGCTACGCTAGATGCTGTGCATTTTTATGAAAGCCTTGGCTTCACCCGTGTTGTGTTAGCCCGTGAATTGAGCCTTGCAGAAATTGAACACATTTGTAAAAATTGTACAGCTGAAATTGAAGTCTTCGTACATGGTGCGTTGTGCGTATGTTATTCTGGTCAATGTTTAATGAGTTCTTTCATCGGTGGTCGTAGTGGCAACCGTGGTGCTTGCGCACAACCTTGCCGCTTGCCTTATGAGCTATTGGATTCATCTGGCACTAGCTTGTTGCCAAAACACGAAGCCTATCTATTAAGTCCGAAGGATCTTAACTATAGTGAGCATATGAATGACCTCGTAGCTGCTGGTGTTACGTCCTTTAAGGTAGAAGGGCGTATGAAAAAGGTTTCCTATGTACGTCAAGTCATTGGGACCTATCGTCATATTTTAGATACGGCTCATATGGATGCTGCTGATGCCGATGCATTGGCGTCTGGGTTTAATCGTGGCTTCTCTACAGATTATTTAACAGACCATGTAGGGAAATCTATGATGACTGTGGTAGCTCCAAATAATCAAGGCAAATTAATTGGTAAAGCAGAGGTCAAAAAGGGACAAGTTCATTTATTCCTAACAGAACCGATTGAAAAAGGATCACTTTTAAAGGTAATGCAAGATTCTGGTAGTATTACGTATTATCAAATTGATCAGAATTGGTCCTTAATGGATGAAAAGCATTTTGTAGGCAAACCTGATGAAGGGTTTGCAGCGGGGCAAGTATTTTTAGCATCTACGCCAAAATCCCAAAAGCAACGAGGCTTACAAGATTTCAGTGCTAAATTAGAGGTACATGGTTATTTATCTATTAATACGGATCAGGAAAAAACTTGTACAGAATTAACCTTTGTATTGAATGATGGTCGTACGGTCACAGTAGCTAACGAGTTTGAACCTGTGTATGCTAACAATAAGCCGACTACATTAGAGAAGGTTACAGACCAAGTGGGCCGATTAGGAAATACATTGTTTACGTTAGGCTCCATGTCTATTCCTGATGGACCTTATATGTGGCCAGCTAGTGTGTTAAATGCATTGCGCCGCGATGCTGTTGAGGCTTTAGAAACCTTGTTGATTACAGACCATGAAACGGCTTGGGCAGAACTTGCCGTAGAACCTGAAGATATGTCATCCTTAGTAGCTAAGGATAAGATTCAGTACACAGAACCTATGGTGAGTGCTCGCGTTGATGAATTAGATTCTGTAAAAGCTGCTATTGAAGGGGGCGCTAAGAAGATTATCTTCGGTGGTGACCGTTTACAACGTAAGCCTTATGAACTCAGCATTTACGAAAAGATAGCATCCCTTTGTAAAAACCATAATGTGCTTTGTGTATTTGCTACGCCTCGCGTCGTGAAAGATGATGAGGTTGAATCGTATATGAGTACTCTTAAGGCCATAGTTGAGGCTAAACCAGATGGTATTTCTATTCATGTACCACAAGCTCTATTGTGGCTCTGTGATTTAGGATATTCAGGTGCTATTGAAGCTGATACAGGTCTTAACATATTTAATGGCTCTGCACTACAAGTATGGCAAGACTTTAATATGAGTAGTATAGCACCATCCTTAGAGTTAACCTTGGCACAACTTGTTAACTTGCAAAAATCTACTAAATTGTCATTAGAAATAATGGTACATGGTTACACGGAAATGATGATTTCCGAATACTGTGCCATTGCAAGCTTTGTGGGCACTGGTAAAAAGGAAAACTGTCCTATGCCATGTGTAAGGGAGGACTATGCATTGAAGGACCGTAAAGGGGAAGTGTTCCCATTGCGTACCGATCCTTATTGCCGTATGCACATCATGAATAGTCATGAAATGGACATGCGTGCCTATGTGCCAGAGTTACATCGAAAAGGGCTACATATTTTGCGCATTGATGGTCGACATATGGCTCCACATCGCTTGCGTTCTATCGTAGCAGATTATGTATCCATTCAAAATGGAACAAAAGAGGCTCCGTCTAAGAGTGTAGGTAAAGATGATACACCTATTACAAGGGGCCACTATTTTAGAGGTATTTTATAAAAGAGGTAGTACATTGTTTAACGAAGATGTATTAGACTTTCACCATATAAAAGAACAATTAAAACAACACTGTAGTTCTACCATTGCTAAAGAATTAGCCATGCATATTGAACCCATGACGGATGCTAAAGCTATTCAAGAGAACCTTGATGAAACAGTAGAAGCCATGCGTTCTTTGCAAACTGAGGTAGAACAACCGTTAGGCGGTACGCGAGATATTCGAGAATCCTGTAAAAAGAGCCGTAAAGATTTTGTTCTTACTCGTGAAGCATTGTGGGATATATATTTGACCATTGGTGCTTATAAACGTATGACAAAGTTCTTTAGAACAAAATATATGGAATATCCATTGCTATCCCTATGGGTACAGGATATGCCGAATACAGATCGCATTGAAAACCGTTTTAAACGCGTCTTTGATGAAAAAGGGGAATTGCTTGATACAGCATCTCCTAAATTGGCGAGCCTTAGAAATACGATTATTAAAACTCGTGAAAAGATTAAAAATGATATTCAAGCTATCTTGCACGACAAGGATAATCAAAAGTATTTCCAAGAATCGATTATTACGCAGCGTAATAATCGCTACGTAATCCCTGTAAAACAAGAGTATCGCCAATACTTTGATGGTCTTATTCACGACCGTTCTGCAACGGGTCAAACTTTATATATTGAGCCGATGCGCTTGGTGAATCTAAATAATGAATTACAAGAGGCGTTGATTGGTGAAGAGCAAGAGGTATTGCGTATTTACCGTGAGTTATCAGCCCTTGTAAAACAACATAGTAATGATTTGATGGATGCTTGTGAAAAGGTATCACACATCGAATTTGTATATGGTAAGGCGAGTCTTGCTATTGCTTATAAAGGTGTACCAGCAATCTTGAGTACTGATAGAACAGTTAATCTCATGAGAGCTCGTCACCCATTAATTCCACCAAATGTGGTAGTGCCTACGAATATTCAGTTAGGTACATCGTATCGTATTTTATTAATCACTGGTTCTAATACAGGTGGTAAAACAGTATCCCTTAAAATATTAGGGTTATTGAGTTTAATGAACCAATGTGGTTTATTTATTCCTGTTGATCACGGATCTATGTTGCCAATATTCCATAATATCTTTGCTGATATTGGGGATGAGCAAAGTATTGAGGCCAGCCTTAGTACGTTCTCTGCTCATATGACACAAGTTATTTCTATCATTAAACATTGTGGTCCAAATGACTTGGTATTATTAGATGAGCTTGGATCCGGTACAGATCCAGAAGAAGGTAGTGCGCTTGCAGTATCTATCCTTGAGTTCTTCCGTAAAAAAGGCGCCCTTATGATGGTAAGTACTCATTATAATGAGCTTAAAAATTATGCGTACCATACGGAAGGGATTGAAAATGGCCACGTAGAGTTTGATGAGCGTACATTAAAGCCTACGTATCGACTTCATATCGGTGTAGCTGGTAGTAGCCATGCGTTGAGTATTGCGGCTCGTTTAGGTTTACCAAAAGACATCGTAACACGTGCTGCAGAGTATAAATCTCAATTTGGTAGCCATGAAATGGAAGAAGTTCTGTCCGACTTAAATGAACAACTTCGTAAAGCCTCTGAACGGGAAAGAGCATTAAAGAAAGAGCTGGACGAAACACGTCGCATGCGCGGCCAATTAGAGAAGGAAAAGAAACAGTTTAATGAAAAACGTAAACAAATCTTAGCCAAGGCTCAAGCAGATGCAGAATCTATGAAACGTAGTTTACGCGTCGAAGGGGAAGCAATTATCAAGCAATTGAAATCGCAATTCTCCGAAACGAATAAGGATAAGCGTCAATCTGCTATTAATGCTGCACGTAAGGGCATCTCTAATGTACATGTACCAGAAGCTCCCGTTGATGATGATCGTAAGTCCTTGACGGCAGATGCCATTAAGGTAGGTCAAGCTGTATATGTTACGTCCTTGCGTTCTTTAGGCACGGTATTATCTATCAATGGCAATCGTGTGAATGTAGATATTAATGGATTAACAGCTACCGTTAAGGTTAGCGAATTACAATCTACTACACGAGAAGAAGGTAATAAACTGGCACGTGAACAAAAGGCATCCATGCCTAAGACACGAAAACGCATGGGTGGATCTGCCGTACAACGCCAAAAAGAGGTTCGTACAGAAATCAATATCCTTGGCCAAACTGTAGATGAAGCGACAGTTTCTGTTGGTAGATTTATTGACCAAGCTTTGCTTGGTGGTGTCAGTCAAGTACGTATTATCCATGGTAAAGGTACTGGTGCATTACGAGAAGGTGTACATCAATATTTACGTACCTTACCGCATGTAGCACACTTTGAAACAGCAGGCTATGATGAAGGTGGTGCAGGGGCTACGAATGTAGTTCTGAAATAAACTAAATCATTGTTTTAGCGATGATGTTTTATATTGTAATGTTACATAGTTAGATATCATTAGTGGGCAATAGAAAAGGTAGTAAGTTCTTTGAGCTTACTACCTTTTTCTATGCAAAAAAGGGGTAGAATATAATGTTCTACTCCTTTTGCAGATTACTATATTTAGTGATCCTTTTTACTAGACTTTTTACTTTTAGATGAATTAGATTTTGGTTCACTCACATCTTCCTTAGAAGAGCCACTGTCATCTTTTACTGCTTCATCTTTTTTCTTGTCTTTATCGTCTTTTTTGTCTGCTTTTTCGTCCTTAGCAGCCTCTTTTTTAGGCTGTGCTTTTACAGGATTGTAATAACCTTCAGAGATAGCTGATTGTGCACTAGCAGGAACAGAGAAGTCAGATGCAGGGGTATTGGCAAGAGCATTAGCCATGAATTGACCCCACATAATAGCTGGTGTAGTACCACCTGTAATGCCGTGTAATGTTTCAGAACCGTAGTCGTCACCAATCCAAACGGCAGCTACAAGATCAGGTGTATAACCAACGAACCAAGCATCCTTGGAATCATCTGTTGTACCTGTTTTACCAGCTGCAGGACGACCGATTGCTGCATTACCACCAGTACCACCGTTAATAACAGATTCTAGCATACTTGTGATGATGGCAGCATCTTTTTCATCTACAACGCGTTTTTCTTGAATGGAGTTTTCTTCCACAACTTGACCATTGCGGTCTACAATTTTAACGATTGCTGTAGGTTGAACCTTGATACCACCATTAGCGAGTACGCCATAGGCTTGTACCATTTCAAGAGGTGTAACACCATGAGTTAAACCACCAAGTGCTGTAGACAAGTTATTATCTTGATCTGTAAGGGTAGTAATACCCATTTCTTTAGCAAGTTTAATAATCTTGGACATACCTACTTCATCAGCAATTTTTACGGCAGCTACGTTACGAGAATGTTGTAATGCATAGCGGTATGTAATATTACCTTCGAAGTCATTTTCATAGTTTTTAGGGCTCCAGTTACCAAATGTAACAGGGCTATCATCTACGATGGAACCAGGAGTTTTACCAGATTGAATAGCTGCTAAATATACAAATGGTTTCATAGTGGAACCTGGTTGACGTTCTGCTTGTGTAGCACGGTTAAATGCATCATCACCACGGCCACCAACCATAGCCATAATATAACCATTATGAGGGTTCATAGCTACGATAGCACCTTGTGGTTGATGTAAACCATTGCTATCAGTGTAGTAGTTAGGCAAGTTTTGCATTGCTGCTACAGCTGCATTTTGTGCATCCATATCGAGAGTGGTATAAATTTTTAAACCATCTTTATAGATTGCATCGTCACCATATTTTTCAGAAACTTGTGCAATAACATAGTTAATGAAGTAAGATGCATTAGATTTTTCATGCGTTTGTTCTTGTTTTGCCACTAAGCCTAAATCTGCTTGACGAGCTTGATCGGCTTGCTCTTGTGTAATGTAACCGTATTTAACCATTTGGCCTAATACAACGGCTTGACGTTTTTTACTAGCCTCCAAATCATTGAATGGAGAGTAGTAGTTAGGACTTTGTGGTAAGCCCGCAATGAGCGCTGCTTGGGCAAGCGTTAATTGACTGGCATCTTTACCAAAGTACACATGAGCTGCAGATTGTACACCGTATGCACCTTGACCAAAGTAGATTTGATTCATGTACATTTCAAGGATTTCATCCTTTGTGTAATGTTGTTCAATTTTTAGTGCTAGCAATGCTTCAGAAATTTTACGTTTAAATGTTCTGTCTTGAGATAAGAATGCATTACGCGCTAACTGTTGAGTGATAGTAGAACCACCTTCAGATACGCCACTATGAACAAGGTTAACCCATACAGCACGCAAGATACCAACTGGGTCGATACCGTGATGGGAGTAGAAGCGAGAGTCCTCAGTAGCAACAAAGGCATTTTGTAAATCCTTTGGTACATCTTTTAACGGCACTGGCAATCTGTTTTCTGTGGAATGAACCGTTGTGATGAGATTACCATGCACATCGTAAATTTGGGACGATGCAGAAGGACGTACATTGGATACATCTGGTAGGTTAGACAGTGTGGCACTGATAAAACCACAGCCACCTCCGGCTACGATGAGTATAAGGAGAAGGGCACAAATCCAAAATAGACGCTTTGGACTTGTTTTCTTCGGTGTAGAGCCGCTACCGTTAGAACGGCGGCTGCTTCTCGCATTTGAGTTATTACTCATAGAGTCACCTCTTTTTTCTTTTGTTAGTAAATATAACGTAAATTCTATTACGCAATTATAAATATTATATCATAAATGGCTTAAAACCAATACTATATATATAATTGTGAAAGTTTTTAGATAATGGTATACTAAAACAATAGTATTTCGAGGAGGATTATCATGGTTAGTGCTCAAGAACAAGTGCGCCAAATTAAACACGGCGTAGCAGATTTAATTAACGAACAAGATCTTGTAAAGAAAATAGAAAAATCCATTAAGGAAAATAAACCTTTAGTTGTAAAATTAGGTTTGGACCCAACAGCGCCAGATATTCATTTGGGTCACACTGTACCACTTCGTAAATTACGTTTGTTCCAAGAATTTGGTCATCAAGTAGTGATAGTTATCGGTGGTTTCACTGCTCGTATTGGTGATCCTACTGGTAAAAGCGTTACTCGTCCACCACTTACAAAAGAAGAAGTATTGAAAAATGCTGAAACATATAAAACTCAAATCTCCAAAGTGTTGGATCCTGAAAAAACTATCGTTCGTGACAACAGTGAATGGCTTGAATCCATGAACTTTGCTGATGTACTTCGCTTGGCAAGTTCTTACACTGTAGCGCGTATGATGGAACGTGATGATTTCAACAAACGTTTCAAAGAAGGTCGTGCAATCGGTGTTCATGAATTTATGTATCCATTGATGCAAGGTCATGATTCCGTTGCTTTACATGCTGATGTTGAATTTGGTGGTACAGACCAGACTTTCAACTTGTTAATGGGTCGTCATTTACAAGAATTAGAAGGTCAAGAACCACAAGTTGTTATCACAATGCCATTGCTTGAAGGCCTTGATGGGGTTCAAAAAATGAGTAAATCTTTAGGTAACTACATCGGTATCGATGAAGAACCTAAAGAAATGTACGGTAAAGCAATGTCTATTCCTGATGAATTGATGATGCGCTACTTCATGCTCGTTACAGATATGCCAATTGAAGAACAAGAGGACATGGAAAAACGTCTTGAAAGTGGTGAGTTACATCCACGTGATGCTAAAATGCAATTAGCTCGTACCATCGTTCGTTTGTACCATGGTGAAGACGCTGCTCTTGAAGCTGAAGAAGAATTCAAACGCGTATTCCAACAACGTGCATTACCTACAGATATTCCTGAATACGCTATGGATGCGCCAACAGAACCAATATTTGTTCCACAATTCTGTACAGATGCTGGTTTGACTGCTTCTAATGGTGAGGCACGTCGCTCCATTAAAGCCGGTGCTTTCAAAGTAAACGGTGAAAAATATACAGAAGAAAACCTTACCCTTGAAGATGGCATGATTGTTCAAGTTGGTAAACGTAAATTCGTAAAAATTAAATTTAACTAATATAAAACTGTGATGAGATAGAAACCTCATCACAGTTTTTTTCTGTCTATTTGGTCTATAAGATTATTTATCTACTAAATCTTTTGTTTGTGAAGCAAAAAATGACTTACAAGTTCATGTATAATGAAAGTAAAATATAAATTCAAATATAAATACAGATACAAATATAAAATACAAATTTGACACATAAAAGATTTATAGAGATATCGTATAGTATCTATAAAGTAAGAGGACTATATATGGACAAAGAACTAAGCAACTTTTTAGAACAACGAGAACATACTGTTCTTACCGATATTGACGTTATAACTGCGGCAGTAGCTGTACCATTACTAGAAATCGATGGGAAAGATCATGTAGTATTTACTGTACGTAGTAATAAACTACGCCGTCAACCAGGGGAAATCAGTTTTCCTGGTGGACACTGTGAGCCTAATGATAAAAGCAGTGCACATGCTGCGATGCGTGAATGCTCTGAGGAACTGGGTATCGATTTAGATCAAATTGAATTACTTGGTAATTTAGATTGTCTCGTATCTGCGATAGGTGTCAAACTATATGCCGTAGTCGTGCGCCTACACACAAGTGATTTGAAACCAAATCCAGACGAAGTAGGAGAGGTTTTCACAGTTCCATTACAATATCTATTAGATATGGAACCGACGGTGGGGCATCTAGACATTGGAACGAAACCATTAAAAGACTTTCCGTTCCATTTATTAGAAGGCTACAACATTGATTGGAAAATCAGACAAAACTACTCCGTCTATTTCTATCCCTATAAACAATACACCATATGGGGGCTTACGGGGCGAGTACTGAAGAACTTTTTAGATATATATAGGGCGGTTAAATGAAACCTGAATTTGTTCCGTGGTTATGGATTATTTATGTAGCTTATGTTTTATATAAGAGATATAAAGAAAATCATCGTATAGAAAAATCTATAATCATACTAGCTAGTATAAGTATAATTATTGTTAGTGGTGGTTTTTCTTTATTAACATATTATAATCTTTCACCTGAATTGCAGCTTATGTTAAATATATTAATTATAATAGTATTGTTTATAATGAAAACATTATTTGGAGTGTAACAGATGGTAATAATACAGTGGCTTGGATATACTATGCCCCCTATATGCATTGTTATTTCAATATTATTAATGATATATGGAAAGTCTAGGCATATTAAATATTTAGATCCAGAGGTACCATTAGGACGCTTATTCTATTTTTTCGGCAATGTTTTTTCGTTTATGTGTTGTATTTTATTAATTAGCTTTGGTAGCGATGTAATGCAATCAACAGATATTATTGAAGGGATTAAATATTTAATCTTAGGATATTCTTTTGGTATTTATGGATTTACATTCTTTTTTATGACTGGCATGAGAAGATCTTATGATATAGGATTTCCATTTTGGGTATATCCGATTTTTATAGCCTTAATACTTTTAAGTCTTTTTATGAATGATACTATTTTTGAATTCTTGATGCTTGGAATGTATCTATTTTTATTACAGCCAGGAAGAGCAAGAGAGTAATCCTGCGTGTTTTTAAACGGTGCTATTTGAGTTAACTTTAATTGTTAGTGGAGTATTATATATCATGAAAAAGAAGTATATAATTTTTTTATTAGGATTAATAGTACTTTCTATATTGACCTACTCCATTTATTACAAGATTGATAAAGATAATAAACATGAAACTGCTGAAGCAGTTTTGAATAGATTAGTTGTTGTTTCTAATAGTGAAGATATTAGAATGTCTTATGGTCAATATAGCAATGGGGAGTGGGTTCAGTATCTTGATATGAAGGTCAGTCCAGATTATAAAACTGTTATGCCTCAAACCTTAGAAACTATTAGCTATATTTTTCCTAATAGTAAAGTTGAGAAAATTGAGACTTCAGATGCTACATTACTATATCGTATTACTTTAGAGGATGGCATTTTATTTGTTAATGGCAGTGATATGAAGCCCGATCAATTAAGATTTATTGTTCATGTGTCAAACTAAGATAAAAAAGATGATTGTCTATAATTAGGCAATCATTTTTTATTTTTAGTTGAGTTTTATTTGTATAATAATCCTCATAAAAATTGACAGATTGTAAATTAAGGTATACTATTTATGTGTAAAAGGTTTAATGTGTTGCACTAATTAATCTAGGAGGTTCTCACATGAATCGCGAAACAGCATACGTACTTTGGTTTGATGAATTACGACGTGAAGATGTTAATTTAGTTGGTGGTAAGTCTTCTTCCTTAGGGGAATTGACATCCTCCACTAATGTACCTGTACCTTACGGTTTTGCTACAACTGCTCATGGTTATCGTGAGTTTATGAAAGCAACAGGTTTGGAAGATAAAATCCGCGCTGAACTTGATGCGTTAGATGATGTAGAAAATTCTGCATTATTGCGTGAAGTATGTGCTAAAATTCGCCGCATGATTTGCGAAGAAGAAATGCCAAAAGAATTGGCAGATGCTATCCGTCATGCTTATGAAGAACTTGGTAAAAAAGTAAACGAAGAAAATCCATTTGTAGCAGTTCGTTCTAGTGCAACAGCAGAAGACTTGCCAGATGCAAGTTTCGCAGGCCAACAAGATACATATTTAAATGTACGTGGTGCTGACGTTATCATCGAGAAAGTAAAAGAATGTTATGCATCTACTTTCACAGACCGTGCAACATACTACCGTGTAAAACAAGGTTTCGATCATATGACAGTAGCATTGAGTGCTGCCGTTCAAATGATGGTATTCTCTAAAGCCGCTGGCGTAATGTTCACTGTTGACCTTGTAACAGGTAACGATAACAATATCCTTATCGAAGGTTCTTGGGGTCTTGGTGAGTATGTTGTACAAGGTACAGTTACACCAGATAATTTCCATGTAGATAAAGCAAAAATGGAAATTACAGACCGCATGATTAATGACAAACATATCCGCTTAGTTCGTAAAGCTGACGGCGACTGTGTTGAAGAAGTTGTTCCAGCTGAAGAAGCTAAACAACAAGTTATTACAGATGCTCAAGTGTTAGAGCTTGCTGAATATGCAAAAGCAATCGAAAAACATTATGGTTGTTACATGGATATGGAATGGGGCGTAGATGAGCGAGACGGTAGAATTTGGATTTTACAAGCTCGCCCAGAAACAGTTTGGTCCCGTAAAGAAAAACCAAAAACAACTGAAAAATCTAGCACATTAGATGCAGGTAATCGCGATATTATCGTAAAAGGTTTGCCAGCATCCCCTGGTAATGCAGCAGGTAAAGCTCATGTTATCATCAATCCTGAGGATATTGATGAGTTCAAAGAAGGCGAAATCCTTGTCACAGCTATGACAGCTCCTGACTGGGTGCCAGCAATGAAAAAAGCAAAAGCTATCGTTACAGATGCCGGAGGTATGACTTGCCATGCGTCCATCGTTAGCCGTGAGCTTGGTATTCCTTGTATTGTAGGTACTAAGAGCCGTAGCCATGAAGCGACTACATCTATTAAAGATGGTCAAATGATTACTGTAGACGCTACAAATGGTATCGTATATGATGGCGTATTAGAAGATATTGTTAAAAAGCCAGAAGCTCAAGCTTCAGCAGCTGTAGCTACAGAATACGTACCTGTAACAGGCACTAAGATTTATATGAACTTAGGCGACCCTGATTTGGCTGAAAAACATGGTGTATTGCCTTGCGACGGTATCGGTCTTATGCGTGAAGAGTTCATTTGGACCACTTTCATCCATGAACATCCATTGCACCTTATCGAAACTGGTCGCAGTGATTTTGCTGTAAATACATTGGCAGAAGGTATGCGTAAAGTTTGCCAAGCATTAGCCCCTCGCCAAGTTGTGGTTCGTTTAAGCGACTTCAAATCTAGCGAATACCGTGATCTTAAAGGTGGCGACAAATACGAACCACATGAATCCAGCGCATTACTTGGCTGGCGTGGTGCGTCTCGTTACTATGATCCTAAATACACGCCTGCTTTCAAATTGGAATTAGAAGCAATTAAAAAAGTACGTAACGAATTTGGCTTTAAAAACTTACAAGTTATGATTCCATTCTGCCGTACTGTAGAAGAAGCTGAACTGGTAACTAATTTGATGGCTCAAGAAGGCCTTGTACGCGGTAAAGATTTCAAAATCTGGCTCATGGCTGAAATTCCAGCAAATATTATCTTAGCTGATCAATTCAATAAATATGTAGATGGTTATTCCATTGGTTCTAACGATTTGACAATGCTTGTTCTCGGTTGTGACCGCGATAACGAAACAGTTCAACATATTTACGATGAACGTAATTTAGCTGTTCGTAGAGCTATTCGTCATCTTATCGAAGTGGCACATAAAGATGGTAAAACTGTATCCATCTGTGGCCAAGCACCAAGTGTATACCCTGAACTTTGCGAATTCCTTGTGAAGAGCGGTATCGACTCCATTTCTGTTAATCCAGATGCAGTTGTAAGCACTAAGAAAATGGTGGCTCAATTAGAACAACGAATCATGCTTGATGCTATGACTGGTCGTGGTCGTCAAGAAACTGATGATTTAACTTGGTAATAATATAGTTATATTAAAAGAGGAGGCCGGTAGGTCTCCTCTTTTTCTGAATGGTAACTTAGGATATAATACAAACAGAGATGAAAGGGGGTTACCGTGTGAAACTGTCGAAACGACAAGAACAAATTGCTCAAATCGTTCGTGAAGAAGGACCTGTAACAGGTAGTGCTATTGCTGAACATTTAGAGGTTACACGATCTGCATTGCGTTCAGATTTATCTGTTTTAACTATGCTAGGTGTCTTAGATGCACGTCCTAATGTAGGCTATTACTATGTGGGGCTTTCAAAGGAAACACAAACAGCGGAGCGATTAAAGTCATTTCTGGTAAGTGATGTATTATCCCAAGCAGTCGTAGTCAATGGGGACACAAGTTTGTATGACACGATTGTTACTATATTTACTGAGGATGTAGGGACCATTTTAGTGTGTGATGATTCCTATTTAGTAGGTGTCGTATCCCGTAAGGACTTGTTGCGTGCCTCTATGGGGCAAACAGATTCGCACACCATGCCTATATCTATGATTATGACCCCTGTGAGTAAGGTTATAACTGTGGAGCCTACAGATACATTGGTAGAGGCTGCTCAGAAGATGATAGATTATGAGGTGGATTGTTTACCTGTCGTCGTTCGCGAGGATGTGGAAAACAAGAAGCGTCTAAAGGTTGTAGGCCGCGTATCTAAAACGACGGTAACAAAAGTATTTTTAGAATGTAGCATACATTGAGGTTGATAGAATGGCAGAAAAAATTATTTATGCAATATCGGACTCCCTAGGGGAGACTGCAGAGGCTGTAGCAAGGGCTACGGCAAGTCAATATGATAAAGAACAAATTGAAATTGTTCGCATTCCATATATTGATAGTGAAAGCCAAATTGATGAAATTTTATCAGATGCAAAAAGTGGTAATCATGTTATTTGTCATACCATTGTATCTGAGTCTTTGCGCAAATATCTTCATGAAAAAGTAGCAGAATACAATATTCCTGCTGTAGATATTATGGGCCCAGTTCTCGATGCAGTAGGTACTGTAGCATCTACAAAGCCTCGCATGACTGCGGGCATGGTTCATAAGCTTGACCAAGAATATTTCAAAAAGGTTGAAGCTATTGAGTTCGCTGTAAAATATGATGATGGTAAAAATCCGTCTGGCTTTGAAAAGGCTGACGTAGTCATCATTGGTGTATCTAGAACAAGTAAGACACCATTGTCTATGTTCTTGGCATACAAAAAAATTAAAGCTGCTAACTTGCCATTGGTGCCAGAGGTACCATTGCCAGAGGAATTATTTAAAATTCCAGCAAAGAAAATCGTGGGCCTTATTATTGACCCATTTAAGTTAAATAATATTCGTAGTGAACGGTTACGCGCTATCGGTTTAGAGGACGAAGCAAATTATGCTTCTATTGAGCGTATTCAGTCCGAACTAGAATATGCGAAGGCTATTATGCGTCGTTTGCATTGCCAAGTGTTAGATGTTTCCAATAAATCTATCGAAGAAACAGCGTCTCTTGTTATGCAACTCATCGATCGAAACCGCGCCTCGGAGGGTAAATGAATATACGGGAACAAATAGAGGAGAGGGAGGCGTTACTCCTTTCTCCTTATGCTGCAAAAAGCCGCGATGCCATCCGTGATTTAGAGGAAGCTCCCGATCCACTTAGAACTGCCTTTCAACGTGATCGGGACCGCATTATTCACAGTAAATGTTTTAGACGGTTAAAGCACAAGACACAAGTTTATATTGCGCCAGGTGACCATTATCGTACGCGCATGACGCACACCCTTGAGGTGGGTCAGATTGGTCGTACAGTGGCTCGTGCATTGCGACTCAATGAAGACTTGGTAGAAGCTATCGCCATGGGGCATGATGTGGGACATACACCATTTGGTCATGTTGGTGAATATGCGTTACGTGATATGGTAGGCCATTTCAACCATAATGAACAGAGTTTGCGTATGGTAGAGGTTCTAGAAAAGCATGGTGAACATCAAGGCCTTAATCTAACAACCGCTGTGCGCGATGGTATTGTAGGTCACACAGGGGCTACTATTCCTGCTACTTTAGAAGGTCAAATTATTCGTATCGTTGACCGCATTGCCTATTTATGTCACGATTTTGATGATGCACAGCGTGCCGGCATGTTGACGGCTGAGGAATTACCTTTTGAAGTGCGTGAACACTTTGGAATGACTCCTTCTAGTATGATTACCGCTATGGTTGAAGATATGGTGCGAGAGTCTTTAGATAAACCTGTTATTTCTATGTCTAGTGATATAGAGATGACCATGAATCTATTCCGTCAATTTATGTTTAAAAATGTCTATTTGGCGCCAGCTTTAATTCCAGACCGAAATAAGGCATCTCATGTGGTGAAAAACTTATTTACTCACTTTATGGAACATCCTGACGATATGGAGGGCTGTGAAAGTAAGCGTGATTTTTACTCCACTCGCGATGTAGTGGATTATGTGGCCGGCTTAACAGATCAATATGCTATTAAGTTGTTTAAACAGTACTATATTCCAAATATTACCTTGTAAGATTTTTAGTAATAGGTATATAGATAATAGATAACAAAAAAAGCAGTTAGTTCAAATGAACTAACTGCTTTTTTTGGGGCTCTAGAACCCCAAAGAGTACATGTACTTTTTATTTTACGCGCGTGTAATTTTATTAGAACGAAGGCAGCGAGTGCATACGTTTACTTTTTTAGTAGCACCGTCTACAACCGCCCGTACTCTTTGAATGTTCGGTTTCCAAGTTTTTCTTGTGCGAATGTGAGAATGACTCACGTTCATACCGCTAGATGTGGATTTGCCACATACTTCGCAAAGGTTTGCCATAGTTTCCACCTCCAAGCTTAATCTATAACATAACAAAAGTATATTATCATAAAGACATAGTTAAAGCAAGTATTTTTATCGTATATATTGCTCTTTTTATGAAATATACTACAATATAGGGTATATAATGTATACTATATATCATATTCTATGATATAAATGGGCTTTTACACAAGGATATACAGAAATTGGATATATCTTTTGTGTTTATCGTATATTTAAAGGAGTTTCTATGGATGAACGGTTAACGACCATTAAAGGGATTGGTCCTGGTCGGGAGAAACAATTACATAAGCTGGGAATTACAAATGTAACATCGTTGTTGACATATTTCCCGCGAAGCTATGAAGACCGCCGTACAATTTATAGAATTGGTGAATTAAAGTCAGGTATGACCGGTGGCGTTGTTGGGACTGTTATTGCTGTACAAGAAAAACATCCTCGTCCAAGATTATCTATTTTAGAGGTGGTCATTGCGGATGGTACTGGTCCACTAAAGATTGTTTTATTTAACCAAGGGTATAAAAAGAACTTTTATAAAAAAGGTCAGCGTCTATATGCATATGGCAAAGCTGAATTTCAATATGGGTCTATGCAAATGAATACGCCCCAAATAGAAAATTTGGGAGATGGTGGAGAGCCAGATCGAGGTATCGTTCCCATTTATGCTCTTGTAGATGGGGTATCTCAATTTGTGGTGCGTTCATCGGTACGCAATTGGTTTGCCGCTAATCATGAATTACAGGAGATTTTGCCTGTTGAGGTTCGTGAAGCACATCAATATATGAGTCGCTATGATGCATTTAAAATGATGCATTTTCCTGATTCTTCAGAGCGATATGAAGATGCGCGGCATCAATTAGCATATGAAGAGTTGTTTGTCATGCAATCTGGTTTGGCTTTGTTGCGGAATAAAGAACAATGTCATAAAGGTCCTAAGATGGGACCCAATGGAGATTTAATGGCTCAGTGTATAGAGAATTTACCATTCTCTTTAACAGGCGATCAACAGCGTGCATTGGAAGACATTCGCATCGATATGGAAGATGAACGTCCTATGCAACGATTATTGCAAGGTGATGTAGGTTCTGGTAAAACTGTTGTGGCTACATTGAGTTTGTTGAAGGCTATCGAAAATGGTTACCAAGGGGCGTTAATGGCCCCTACAGAAATCTTAGCTGACCAGCACTATGAAGGTATAACAGAGGTGTGTGGTAATTTAGGTATTACCATAGAATTATTAACAGGTTCTACTACCAAAAAGGAAAAAGAGCGCATCTATGAAGGTTTAGCTGACGGATCAATTAATATGATCATCGGTACCCATGCTCTTATTCAAGAAGGTGTTAACTTCCATAATTTAGGCCTCGTCATTATCGACGAACAACATCGCTTTGGTGTGGAGCAACGGGCACGATTACAACAAAAGGGTACATATCCACATGTGTTGATTATGACGGCTACACCAATCCCTCGAACCATGACATTATCTGTGTATGGTGATTTAGCGGTTTCTTTAATTAAAGAAATGCCACCAGGTCGTAAGCCTGTTAAAACATACGCTGTAGATAGCTCCTATAAGGAACGATTAAGAACATTCTTCGGCAAGGAGATGGCAGAAGGTTGTCAGGTTTATGTGGTATGCCCGCTTGTTGAGGAATCTGAAAAGTTAGATTTACAAGCGGCTGAGGAATTATATCTGGAGTTGAAAGAGTATTTTTATAAGGCCTATGAGGTTGGCCTTGTACACGGGCGTATGAAATCAAGTGAAAAGGATCAAGTGATGAATGCCTTTCATAAGGGTGAGATTTCATTACTTGTTTCTACAACCGTTATTGAAGTTGGTGTTAATGTGCCTAATGCGACCATTATGTGCATTGAAGGGGCAGAGCGATTTGGTCTATCGCAATTGCATCAGTTGCGTGGCCGTGTAGGTCGTGGATCTCATCAATCCTATTGTATTCTTGTAAGTGATTCAAAAAATGATGTTAGCCAAGAGCGTTTAAAGTTGATGGAACAGACACAGGATGGTTTTGAACTAGCCGAACAAGACTTATTATTGCGTGGTTCTGGTCAATTATTTGGCTTAGCTCAATCGGGATTACCTGATTTACGGGTTGCTAATATAATTAAAGATATTGAAATATTGGTACAGGCTCGCAAGGATGTATTAGACTTTGCAAATAAATATGGAATGAAAAAACTTGAATCTGTAATGAAAGAAGAATTAGAAAAAAGATTTGGTGAAAAATTTCTTAGAATATTGTATAATTAAGAGGTAGGAATAATAAGTACATAAGTAGCGATAATATTAGATTTTATCTAGGTTTTTCGCTTGTGTATCTGTTCCTCATACCGTATAATAGAACAAACAAATTTATTTCATTTTCATCTATGGAGGTCAATATGCCACTTATTCATGTAGAGCTCGTTGAAGGGCGCACAAAAGAACAAAAAAAACAATTAGGTGAAGCTATCACTAAAGCTGCGGTTGATATCGTTAATGTACCTGCTGACGCAGTAAAGATTATCTTCGTAGATATGAAAAAAGATGATTATATGGAAGGCGGCATTTTGCGGTCTGAACGCTAAGCTACGACTGACCGCCTAGTCCAATGTGGACTAGGCGGGTCGTAGTTTTGTTTTATTATACGGAAAGGAATTAAATATGAGAGACGATAAATTCGGTATGCGTGGACTAACTTTTGATGATGTTTTATTGGTACCAGCGGCTTCTGATGTGTTACCACATCAAGTAGAGTTAAAAACTCAATTAACTCGTGACATTACGTTAAATATCCCTATGATTAGTTCTGGGATGGATACAGTAACTGAATCCCGTATGGCTATTGCTATGGCTCGTGAAGGTGGCCTTGGTGTTATTCATAAAAATATGTCTATTGAAGAGCAAGCCCATGAAGTTGATAAGGTAAAACGCTCTGAACATGGTGTTATCGTTGATCCTATTTTTTTAAGTCCTCAAAATTTATTATCTGATGCAGCAGAAATTATGGAAAAATATAAAATTTCTGGTGTACCTATCACAGAACATGGTAAACTAGTAGGGATCATTACAAATCGCGATATGCGTTTTGAAACTGATTTAACTCGCCAAATCGGAGACTGCATGACAAAGGATTCCCTTGTTACTGCACCGGAAGGTACTTCTCTTGAAGAGGCAAAAGCAATTTTAAGTGAACATCGCATTGAAAAATTACCTCTCGTAGATGGTGATGGAAACTTAAAAGGTTTAATTACTATAAAAGATATTGAAAAAGCGACAAAATATCCAAATGCGGCTAAAGATAGTAGCGGCCGATTATTAGTTGGTGCTGCTGTTGGTGTCTCTAATGATTTATATGATCGTCTAGATGCACTTGTATCTGCAAAGGCTGACGTAATCATTGTAGATACGGCACATGGCCACTCTGCAGGTGTACTACGTACATTGAAAGAAATTAAACAAGCCTATCCTCATATTCCTGTTATTGCAGGTAATGTGGCTACAGCGGCTGGGACAGAGGCTCTTATTGAAGCTGGTGCAGATGCTGTTAAGGTTGGTATTGGACCTGGTTCTATTTGTACAAC
>URQX01000006.1 GCA_900550175.1 uncultured Veillonella sp. | reverse complement strand
CTGACTTATTAAACTCAGAGCGATTTGAGCACATCGATTCGAGTGCTGACTCTGGACGAGGGGATGGAAAATATTTGGACCTTTCATCTGTTAAGTCTGTAACGGCACCGAATGGTCATCATCGTATCGAAGCGGTCATCTATGTTTCTATGCCTGCTGCTAATATGATTCAAGGACTTTCAGTACAATACGATTACCAAATGGATCGTTCTTTGCGCCATTTGATTAATGATCATGATAAAAGTTTAAAACAAGGTAATAAGACGCCATATATCTCTATTTGGCGTGCAAAACAAGGAAACTCAGGTATCACTGGAACCGTTAATGATGGCGGTACCTATTACAATAATGGACAAATTCGCCAACAACGTGTGTATGCAGAAAACCTAAAAGCTATGATTCTACCTGCTGAATTTGGTGACGAAAAATATAAATTGCCTAATTTGATGTATAAAAAAGTATATGGCATTGCCTATGATGATGAGCCGTGATAGTTTATGAATAGTACTAGAATGGCTAGAATTGTAAATAGACTCAAGATTATTATTAAACTTGTTTTTGGGCTCTTGTTAAAGCTTATACTTTTGCTTATTTGGGGAGCCTCTATTTGGGTTTTCTATCAATTACTCTATGATCGATATGTATTAGAAGCATACCCATTAGGGCATTATCTTCCCGTATTGATATTTACCTTTGGGAATATTTGGATTTTACCGTGGCTTATTTTGTGGTGTAAAAAACTATACCCCGCATTTGATAAGCCTCAAATTTATTATAGAGTTAAGGCTTGGAGCATTTCTCTAAAAGAAGAATCCTTTGTAGGGATGCTTATATTTCATGGCATAGAAATTTTTATAAAGTTAGGTTTGTTCATGCATGGCACTATTATTGTCTTAGCTATTGTTATTTTTGTGTCTCTTCATTTGCTCTAGTTCTGATTATTGCTAGACTGATATTTTGTTAGCTTTTGAGTACGTATATTTTGTTTCTGATACGCTCTAAACCTATTTAAACAATGAAAAAGCCAAGCTATTCATATTTAAAAATAGCTTGGCTTTTATTAGTTTATTCGTATATTTGTCTTACAAAAGACAAATAGCCCTTCATTTCCACTAATCTGGAGATTAGTATAAAACGAAAAGGCCATTTCTATGTGTTTCATTTAGTTTAGAGATGAGCCTGACGTTTCGACTCGTCTGGCTATCTTCTTATATTATAGGGATAAAGATATATATCGTCAAATGGAGATAAATCTTATAAATATCAATCTCATAAATATCAATCTCATAAATATCAATCTTAGAAATATCAATTAGAAGTAAATCCTATATACTAAATTATAAAATTATTAATAATAGGCACAGTCTTATTTGCATAGTATACTTATGCTAATAAGGTTGTGCTTATTTTGTTGTAATGTGAGAGAAGAAAAAGAGAGGGTTTTATGTTACGTAAAAGTGTAATTATGATGGCAGTAGCAACTGCTTTCACCATAAATGTAAGTGCTGTACAGATCGAAGTGCCAGCCGGACAGCCTCCTATGCCTGGGGCAGACGCGAGTATTCCTGCCAATACCTATGAAAATTATCGTCATATTAATGCAGTAGCAGAGCAGAATGCAGAGGATTATAGTGAATTTATAAAATCACAACCTGTAAATCCTACATCTGGGATGGATAAGTTGTATCGTGAGCGGCCTGGATTGGCTAAGGCATTGGAGTTAGCTGATTCCTCTCAGTCTACAGTTGTATTGCTTCATGAAGGGGATAAGAATATCCGATTATCCATGCCAAATATTAGTTTTCGTGGTGATTCTGTAGAGTCTAAGTCTGGAGAGGGTCCTTTATTTGCTGTTCGAAGTCTTAGTGCATTTTTAATGGTAGGGCCACCACATGGTAAGGCGCTTAACAAATATGCTGAAGGTGAAGGCAAATATAATTATCCAGGTTTGCAGAATGCCTCTTGGAAGCTCATGTCAAACAGTGCTCATATAATGTATACGGAGTTTACTCCGAATGATTCAAAGACTACTTATGGAATTACTTATGGCGGTTGGGTTAATACGGAAGATCCGTATCAAGATAAATCACCAGAAGTGGTAATGAGTAATTATATTATTCCCTCTATAGAGTCGCTATCTGGGTTAGATACGTATAGTCGCCTTGAGCATTGGGGCAATTTTAGTTATCGCGTTCCTAAGACTGCAAAGCTAGTGAGCGAGGCTGTAGAAAATAGTCAATATGATGTGAGAACCTATGAGGATACAGGTTCTAAAATACGTGTAGTGCGTACCTCAATACTCGGTGAAAAACGAGATGGAACGGTCATTAAGAGTTCCATACTTTCTTATTTGAAAAAATATAATGATTTAGAAACACCTACGCAATATGCAGTCGTATGGAATAATGGAATCGCAGGCTCCTTGATTGATTCTTACAAGCCTAATGGTGAATCCTATCTCCGTCATGTTGTGAAAGATTCTGTGTACTTTTACAGTTATCGTATTAATTATGATGAAAGTAAAACATCTTACACGCATAAACAATGGAGAGATATGATTGAATATGTAGGATTTAATGATGCGGCAAAGTTACGAAAAGAGCCACAATGGAGAGAAGATGGGACCTATAAAGAGAAACTAGAAAGTGGTCCAATATTTATTCCTTGGTATATGGAATGGGTAAAACTATTGAATCAATAAGGTTTTATATAAAGTTGTTAGTTTGAGTTGTTTATAAGTTAGTTTAGGAGAGAGACTATGAAGAGAACATGTATTATTACAGGGCTTGTTATAGGCCTACAATTGGTAAGTGGCTATAACTATGTGACAGATGCAAGTTGGTTGAGCAAAACTTGGGACCGACTTGAAACAAATGCAGCGAAGCAATCTAACGATTGGCCAAAAGCCGAGCAATATACTCATTATGCGGGCGGGCAAATTCTAGGGGATACCTTGCCAGAAGAGGATATGATGATCCTTGGTGTTTCACTAGGCAATACATTTGATAGTGTGAAAGCTAGTCTAGGACAGCCTACTAAAGAAACTAGTAGAGGACTTACCTATGGTGGTGTTACATTTGGGAACTTTAAAATGGATGGCGTAGGACCTGTTGTTACCTATATGATAATCGAGAATCGTGATGCCACAACACATAGAGGAATTGCCGTCGGCGACTCCATGCGAAAGGTCCTTAATGTATATGGCAGACCTGATTTAGTAGATTCCAACAATCGATGGTTCTATGGGAAATACCGCTATCGAACTGATATGATGCATGGCATACAATTTGAACAAAAAGGTGATAAAGTAAGTAGAATCATAATTTATAAGTAATTATATTCTTATCATACCTATGAAAAAAGCCGAGCTTTTAATTCATAGAATTAGCTCAGCTTTGATTAATTTATTCATATATTTATATAATATGATGCTTATTTGTCTAGAAATAGCAAAATAGCCCTTCGTTTCTTCGGAAATTAGATAAAACGAAAAGGCCATTTCTACATGCTTTTGTGTAACTAGAGATGCGCCTGACGTCACTACTCGTCTGACTATCTACTTATATTATAGTGATAAAAGATATATATCGTCAAATTAAGATAAACCTTATACATACTAATTAGAAATAACCCTTATACAATCTAAAATATAAACTTAAGATAATAGGCACTAAACCAAGTATGGATTAAAATATTAACTCAATAAGAAATTTTGTTTTTAAGTTTTATGGTATTAGATAGGAGAAAGCCAATGAGTAAACTCAAATACATCAAAACTATATCAGTGCTTTTTCTTAAGGCTTATCTTGTCTATCTATGGATTAACTCTGTAGAGACGTTTACTCAGCTACTCTATGACATCTATGCTTTAAAAATATATTCAGTGGAGCATTTTGGCCTGTTTTTATTTTTTCTCTTTGGTAATATATGCTGTATTCTGTGGCTTGTTCTATGGTGTAAGCTATTACGGCCAGCTTTTAACAAACCCAAAATATATTATGACATTAAAGACTGGATACGATCTAAGAAACAAGAAGCACCTATCTATAAAATCCTGTTTGGAATCTTATTACTTTTGCTAAAATTAACTCTCTTGGTATATATCGTAATTGTGGTTTCCAGTGTTTTGAGTATTCCATTGGTGAATTATTAAACTTCTTTCAAATATTACATAAATCAAAAACCGAGCTACTATGTTTTGGTAGCTCGGTTTTTTAGTTGTTTCACAAAAGACAAATAGCTAAGCTAGTTATATCTATAAACAGCTCAGCTTTTCTTAGTATATTCATATATTTATATAATATAATGCTTGTTGTGTCGCATATTAGTTCGCTATATAATAAAAGTAGCCAACGAGGTTGGGTCCCCCTTTTTTATTAAAGGGGGTGAGCCTATGAGTGCCTACGAAATCATAATGATTGTCCTAGGGATATTAACAGTAGTTATATCGTTCGGAGCATTGATAGTGCAGATTTGTCGTAATAATGACAAATAGCCCTTCGTTACCAACTGGTAGCTGACAACGAAAGGCCATTTCTAGATGTTTTATTATGTTCAGGGATGAGCCTAATGGAAGCACTCGTTGCCTATCTCTATTTACTATTATAGAGTTAAAGATATATATCGTCAAATTAAGATAAACCGGAGGTCATTATGAAAGCATTTGAAACAAAGGATTATAAAGCTTTTTCTATGTTTGAAGATCGTTGGGCTCTTGTTACAGCTGGCACGATTGATGACTTTAATACTTGTACCGTTAGTTGGGGCAGTATGGGCAATGTATGGGGCCCTAATGGTGGCGACATGTCCACGGTGACAGTGTACATTCATCCAGCTCGTTATACACAAGAGTTCATGGCTAAATATGATACGTTTACAGTTAGTTTCTTTCCTGAAAGCCATCGCAAAGCACTTGGTTATTTAGGATCTCATTCTGGCCGCGATGAAGATAAGGTGGCTAATTCAGGACTAACACCAGTTGCAGCAGGCAATGGGGTGACTTTTAAAGAAGCAGATGTAACATTTGTATGTAAAAAACTGTATGAACATCAATTCGATGAAGCTCATTTAGCGGATAATGTAAAGGAATATTATGCAGCAAATCCGTCTATGTATACCCAAGTTGGCAAAGATCGCTGGGAACCGCATTATATGTACATTGGCGAAGTAGTTGAGGCTATAGAGAAATAGACAATCTACTTAATACACAAAAAAGGCAGTCCATCAGGACTGCTTTTTTGTAGTTATATTTTTTGGTAATTTATCAAAATAAATCATAAAATTGATGAAAAATCAGTATATATGAGCCGACAGTGAGAAATAGCTTATAT
Source organism: uncultured Veillonella sp. (assembly GCA_900550175.1). GTDB lineage: Bacteria > Bacillota > Negativicutes > Veillonellales > Veillonellaceae > Veillonella. The sequence continues at coordinate 23,143 of URQX01000006.1, read as the reverse complement.
AGTGGGGTCTTTCGTTGATAACTACTATAAATTGTATATTTTGATAAAATTTTATGAACTTTAACCCCACAAAAAGTGTAAAATCTGATATAATAATAGTATAAAAATAACTACGCGAATGCGTAGTTTTCTTATTTTGTGTTTGGCGTAGGTAGTCCCATGAGTGTAGTGAAGCCCTTATTATGGCTATTAGAACCGTATATCGTATATAAAGCCTATTTATGGGCGCTCCGCTTTATAGCTCATCCATTGACGTGGGAAGGCGAGATAGATTTATTTTCTTTGACCTTAACGGTGCTGCTTATTCTTGATGCGGTGGCATTGCCATTGGTGATTTTGTATTGCCCTGTCTTGAACCCTGGTAAGTGCGTTCCTGATTGGATTCGACGCTTAGGTACGCCTATCTACATCGTTCATAATTGGCTTGATGGCAAGGTTGGTGGTGGTACGTCCACACCGATTGTATGGCTCCGCAAAGCCTTACATTCCCTATTATTGTTTATCTATCTTCTCATCCCGCTCTACGTAGGCGGTCATCTCGTAATGGGCCTCGTGGTAGCGCTCATGTATGATGTCCTCGTCTGGGCTCATGGAGGTGTGTAATGGCTACCTGTGAATGGCCGACGACGCCCTTGTATCAGGCGTATCACGATCATGAGTGGGGCCGTCCTATTCATGATGATCGATTGCAGTTTGAACATCTCTGTCTTGAAAGTCTCCAATGTGGTCTCAGTTGGCTCACAATTTTGAATAAAAGAGACATCATTCGAGGCTGCTTTGATCAATTTGATATTGATGCGGTTGCTGCCTATGGTGAAAGTGACGTCGAACGGATTATGCAGACCGAGGGGATGCTCAAGTCTCGCCCTAAAATTGAGGCCATCATCAATAATGCTTCTGCTTTTAAACGTATTCAAGATGAATTTGGTTCGTTTTGCAACTATATCTGGGCTTTCACAGATAATAAAACCATTATTTATGAAAGCCACCCCGATGGGCATGTTCCAGCAAAGAATGGTCTGTCTACGCGGATTAGTAAGGATCTGAAGAAGCGCGGGTTTAAGTTTGTAGGTCCTGTTACTATTTATTCTCATCTGCAATCCAGTGGCCTTATCAACGATCACGGTAAGGACTGTCCTTGTTTTAGCGAGATTAATAAGCTGGCAGATATTGTTCAATTGCCTGTAGACGCTGAGGATTAATAACGTATTCGTATAATCGTTAGTTAACAATAGTTTTTATACATGATTGATGTTACAAAATTGTACTTGTGTTAAACCATACTTTAAGGTGTACACTATAGTCGATGGAAAGATAGCGTTCCATCATATGTCGTCCCGCTTTATATACAAACACATATATTCTCTCTCTCCAAAGCGGGGCTCTCATATACTTCTCTCTCAAAGCTATAAACACAACATAAAGACCTTATCCTTTACTGGATAGGGTCTTTTTGCTATATGTTTTTATCTAGGGCCATATAACGGCATAGATTGGTTGTATGCTATAGCAGATTGATTTGTTTCGATATAGTTGGTATACTGATGATGAAATAAGCATTTACTTTCACAATTAAGAAAGGGATATATATGATTGGTTTGGGAACGGCCATTAACATTGGCCTCATCATAGCTGGCAGCTTGTGCGGTCTCGCATTCGGCCGGTTTATGAAAGAAAATTTGAAACAGACGCTCATGATGGTGAGCGGTATTATCGTTCTCCTCCTCGGGATGAGCGGTGCCATGCAGTATATGCTAGTTATTGTAAACGGCACGCTGCAAACGACGGGGCCTATGCTGATGATCATTAGCATGGTGACTGGCGCCATCATTGGTGAGCTCATCGACCTTAACCGTTGGATTACGGTATTTGGTGACTGGGTGAAAGCAAAAACTGGTAACACTGGTGATCCGCAGTTTACACATGCTTTTATTACGGCATCCCTTACGTTTACAGTGGGAGCCATGGGCGTACTAGGCTCTATTCAAGACGGCTTGACGGGTAATTACCAAACGTTATTGTTGAAAGGCATCCTCGACGGCATCATCGTTATGGTTATGGTGTCCTCTATGGGGAAGGGCGCGTTGTTCTCCTTTATTCCTGTAGGGATTACCCAATGGATTATTACAGCTATGGCTCACATTGCGGCACCGTTGATGACACCGAGCGCCATCGATAACCTATCCTACGTGGGATCTATTCTGATCTTCTGCGTCGGTATCGACCTCATCTGGCCTGGTAAAATCCGTATTGCTAACCTGTTGCCAGCCATTTTCGTGGCTATGGGGCTTACATTCTTGCTCTAATGTAAATCGTATTATGAATACTAATAAAAATAATATATAGATTTTATAAGAGACCTATATGCTCTAATCTTTCACTGTTATACTTTGCAGATGAAAGCCGGGAAATTATAGGTCTTTTTACATTTGTAGCCATTAGTTATATGGATAATTTTTTTAAAGTTAGTATTAATCTTTGCTTATCTTCAAGTGATGACTAGAACTAGATACATTCCGAAATAGTTGACCAATAGAGTCAGGAGAATAGTAGGATTTGAGTGAGAGTTTAGAGAAATCTTTTACCGAAATGATTTATAGAATAAAAATATTCCATAATATACTCGTTTTACAGGTATATATTATTGAGTTATACCTGTAAAACAGGTATAATCAAAGGAGAGGTTCTATGATTATCGGCTTTAAAGATAAGGAAACAGAAAAGGTTTACCATCAGAGTTTTTCTAAACGCCTTTCACCGTTTATACAAAGATTAGTTCTTCGTAAACTAATATTATTAGATAATGCTGAATCGATACAGGATTTAAGATGGCCACCTGGTAACCGATTAGAGTTATTGCAAGGCAATCGTTTTGGCCAGTATAGTTTACGGATTAATAGCCAGTATAGGTTATGTTTTAAAGTGAAAGATACTAATAGTTTTTATGATGTAGAAATTATAGATTATCATTAATAGAGAGGGGATATATATGGGCAAGTTTATTCTAACACCTACCATTAGTGAAATATTGAAAGAAGAGTTTATGGAGCCATTAGGACTATCTGCTTATCGATTAGCTAAAGATATACATGTACCTGTTTCACGTATTCAGGAAATCTTGAATGGGACGCGAGCTATTTCAGCAGATACCTCTCTACGTTTAGCTAAATACTTTGGTGTTTCTGAAGGATATTTCTTGAGGTTGCAGATGGATGTTGATTTACGTACCGCAAAGCATAGTGCAGGGATGGAGGAAGTATTAAGCTCTATTGATCATTGTAATGGATTAGAACCTGTGGATTGTCAATGAGATATTGATAATTTTCGATATATTTGGTACACTTAGTTTATAAATATGTGGTTATAACATTATGTATTACTATAAGGAGACGCTATGTTATTCGTTGAATATCCTAAATGCACAACATGCAAAAAAGCAAAGAAATTCTTAGATGATCATAATATTAAATACACAGATCGTGACATCAAGTCTGAAAACCCTACAGCTGAAGAAATTGCTGCATGGTACCCACAATCTGGTAAAGACTTAAAAGCATTCTTCAATACATCTGGTATGATTTATCGTGAACAACAATTGAAGGATAAATTGCCAAACCTTAGTGAAGAAGAAAAACTAGCTTTACTAGCATCCAATGGTATGCTTGTAAAACGTCCTATCTTGGTACTTGAAGACAAAGTGCTCGTTGGCTTTAAAGAAGCAGAATGGATTGAGGCGTTGAAGCTCTAATTTCATAACTTGGGTCAAAGCCCCTATCTCTAAAAGCCTCCATAGCGAGCTAAGTCATTTTTAGAGATAGGGGCTTTTCTTTTTATATGAAATTAGCATCTTCAACTAGGGCCTATTGAAGAGCTTCCAAAACGAGCTAAGTCGTTTTTAGGGACCTGTTCTTTCTACATCTAATAAAGAAATAAGAGCCTTCAACTAGATCTTTAAAGGGAGAGGTCATTTTTATGAATTCGTTCTTTTCCTATTCTGTAATGGAAATGCAGCTCTTTATTATTTATCGAAAAAATTAATTTGTATATAGTTTGTATGTCTTGTATAATATTTACATTGTAGATATACCCCTATGGGTACATAAAATTTAAATTACCTTAGGTACAAAGCGTTTTAAATTACCTTAGGTACAAAGTGTTTTAAATTACTTTAGGCACAGAGAGTTTCAAATTGCTTAAGGTATAAAAAGTTTTGAATTGTATTGTTTTTGTGTTGTGTTTCCGGAGTAAGTGAGGCCGGTTCTAGTGTATAGAGAGGTCTATATGAAATTTTTACAGTCTTTATCGGCGCAGGTGTCGTTATTTACGCAAGGTGCTATTTTGGCACTAGGTATTTTATTTATTCTATTAGATGTGATCACAGAGGTGCTAAATCCCGTAATTGATTTGGCTTGGGTAACGGTTCTTGTTTGTGGTTTGCCGCTGCTCATCAATAGCGTTCAAAGTATTTTGAAGCATTTAGAGATCCATGCTAATTTCCTTATTGTTGTGGCCATGGTAGCGCTCATTTCAATTGGCGATTATCATACGGCGGCTTATGTGGGCCTCATTGTACAGGGTGGTTTCTTTTTGGAACAGCTTATCACAGGTGAGTCGCATTATACTTTAGATGATGATATGCTGCCTACAATGCCAGCACAACTCGTTGCTATGCGTCAGGGCATTAACAATTATTCATCTGTCATTGTTGTGGCTGTATTGCTATTATCTATGGGCTCCTTTGCATTGACACAGGATTTCATACATACTGTAACCTTGTTATTGGTACTATGCCCATGTTCCTTGGAGCTTATCTTAGTGGCACTTATGATGGGATCTCTTGTGGATGACGCATCTCCTGTATCGGAGCTTTCAAAAGGAACAAAGCAGTCTCATTTAGGTCTACTCATCGTGTCCATTGTATTCCACGTTGCCATCATCGGTGCTGGTGTACTTGGTTTCATCGATCCTGTTACGGCCGTTGCACTACACGGTTTGGCGCGACTTGGTCTCGTGTATAATTTGAAAGTTTTAAATGGTTCTTTGTGTGTAGCATAGAATTTAGTACAGTATATATGTTAAGACATAATAAACTCCCCTAGTAATGATGTGTTACTAGGGGAGTTTTTGGGTTCTTACAACTATTAGTTGTAGATTATTCTTTTGCTTGGGATTTATCACCAAGTGTGAGAAGTAGGAATACGATAGCGAGGATACATGCACCAACGAGGGCTACGAAGCCGCCATCCCAACCATAAAGGTCAACCATGAGACCCATGAAGGCACCAGCACCAGCGGAACCGATGAGGTAACCAAGAAGACCTGTAAGACCAGTAGCACCACCTGTTGCTACACGTGGTACCATGTCTGCTGCTTGAAGGCCGATCATCATAACAGGACCGTAGATGAGGAAGCCGATAGCGATAAGTGCTAAGTTATCGATAAGGACATTGCCTGCTGGGTTGAACCAGTAAACAAGGATTGCCAAGACAACGAATAGCATGAAGCAAATCGTAGCTGGAGCACGACGGCCGCGGAATACACGGTCACTCAAATAGCCGCTTACGAGCATGCCTGGAATACCAGCCCATTCGTACAAGAAGTAAGCCCAACGGGAACCTTCTTTTGTAAAGCCTTTTACAGCAGTCAAATAGGTAGGAGCCCAGCTTACTACGCCGTAACGGATGAAGTATACAAAGATATTCGCAATTGCAAGATACCATAAGTATTTGTTATGCAAAATATATTTGTAGAAGATTTCTTTGAAAGTAGTTTTGTTTTCATCACTTACTTCAGCAGCTACTGGTTCGTGCTTGTATTCTTCGATAGGTGGCAAGCCACAGGATTGAGGTGTATCTTTCAACAAGAAGAATGTAACCACAGCCAACACGATAGAAATAAGAGCAGGGAAGAAGAAAATACTATGCCATGTACCAAATAGATAGATACCTAACGTAGCAAGAGGTGCGATGATACCGCCACCAAGATTGTGGGATACGTTCCACCAAGACCACCAAGCACCGCGTTCAGAACGGGAGAACCAAGTTACCATATTTTTCGCATATGGAGGGTAACCCATACCTTGGAACCAACCATTTAAGAAGGCGAGCACGCACATGATAGGAATACTGCTTAAAACACCAGGTAAGGTGCCGAATAATAACATAACTAAAGCACTGAGCAATAGACCTACTGTGGAGAAGTATTTTGGGTTAGAGCGGTCAGACGCATTACCCATGACAAATTTACTTACGCCGTACGCTACGGATAAGAGGGTCATGACAATACCAAGATCCGCTTTAGTGTAGCCGTACTCAGCAATCATGTACGGAACAGCCAAACTAAAGTTTTGGCGGATCAAATAGAATGTAGCATAACCAATAAAAGTACCTGCAAAGACTTCTTTGCGAAGACGTTTGTAGGTGGAATCGATTTGCCCCTCTGGTAATCGTTCAATATGAGGAGCTGGAGAGAAAATCGACATCATCACACATCCTTTCTACAAAATGCCATTGTAATCATACCATGTATGACTAAAAGTCGACTATATTTTATTTTTAATTATGATAAATAGTTATTTTGGTGCACCATTATGGGCTTAGCGCATAGGTTGTAGAACATTAAAATATCTTATATTTAAAAATCCATTTGATTATCAAGAGGCATGAATGATTGCTCATACATTTGCGTAATATAATCAATAAAATAGCGCTATCTATTCCGATAGATACTCAATTAGAGTTGTGGGATAGATAGCGCTTTTGTGTTGTATATTAATTGTGAATATATTTATATACTGTACGTAAATATATTGATTTTATAGTCTCAATTAATCAATATATGTTACAGGATAGCCTTTTGCTTCGATTTCGCGGCGGTTAAGACCGTTTGGTAAGTCTGGATAGCCAATAGCAAGGCTAGCATAGACTTTTTCACCTTCTTTAAGGCCTAGTTCACGCATTTTCGCTTGGATGCGTTCGTTATCTTGAAGATGACGGATTTGGTTAACCCAGCAGCTGCCAAGGTCGAGCTCATTGCAAGCGAGCATCATGTTTTGCATTGCACAAGATACATCGGCAAAGTTGTTTGCATAGCTCGCTTGGCTTGCTAGTACGATGAGCGCCGGTGCACCATAGTTAAATACAAATTTACCTTCAGCAGACATTTTAATGATATTCACCATGTAAGGTAATGTATTTTCTGTAATCGGCATTTTGCCGTATTCCTCTTGTACAAGTGTTACTAGCTCATTGAGCACGTCTTGGTTTGTAATGACCATAAAATGTGTCAATTGTGTATTACCACCAGATGGGGCACGGCGGCCAGCGTCTAGTACTTGGTCTATAAGCTCACGAGATACTTGATCTGCTTTAAATTTACGTGTACTATGACGAGTTTTGATGCATTCTAAGGTGTTCATATAGGCCTCCTACTATCAATCAGGTTTATATAGAATTTCTTTTATTATACTACATGACATAGATCTAGAAAGAAATTTAGAATGATTTTAGCCCATAAATTCTATAGAGCTACTGGTTTCTTTAATAAAAAAGAAAAAATATATTAATTAATTGACAAATTTAAAAAATTGTGGACAAAGTAGGTTTTTTACGTTGACTGCTTACTGTAGAATTGTGTACAATTAATTTGTAGATTATTGTGTGCATATGGAGGTAGAATATGGCAGAAATTGGCGTACTCGAAGGTTACAAACATAAAGAAGACGTACCTGATGCAGAGTACATGAAATTAGAAAACCAATTGAGCTTCCCACTTTATGTAGTGGCGAAGGAAATTGTTAATGCATATCGCAGTCACTTAGATCCGTTAAATTTGACATATACTCAATACATCGTAATGATGGCATTGTGGCAATATGGTGATTTGTCCGTTAAAGAACTAGGCCAAGTATTGCGCCTTGATTCTGGTACATTAACACCACTTTTAAAGAAATTAGAAGCAAAAGCATTCTTAAAGCGTAAACGCAGCCGCCAAGATGAACGCGTAGTAATGGTAACCCTTACTGATACAGGTAAAGCATTACGTGATGAAGCAGTTCATATACCACGTCGCTTGTCTGAAGCTGCAGGCCCGATTTTTGACGTTGAAGAAACACGTCAAATGCGTATGTTGCTTAACAAATTGTTAGAAGCAATCGATAACGCTAATGCTAGAACAGCAGAGAAGCTTAAGCGCTAATGTAGCGTACTCTAGTAAGATCTCATATGCATACATTCTGTAATTTAATATATCTAATATTTTCATAAAATGTGATATACTATACATATAACGTATTGTGCTGAGGTCATGTGAGAGCATGACCTGTCGTGAGATGCCGTAAAGGCAAAAAGGAGAGCATTATGAATAAAAATTTATTAGGTGCATTTGTATTAGTCGGTACATTATTAGTTGGTGGTGTTGCTAATGCAGCAAACTGGAATGGTTTAGCTAACTATCCAGAGGTTCCAAACAGTGCAAATGGTTCTGAAACATACTTCTTTGATAAAGCATCCCAATTCAGTGGTATCGATAGTAGCCGTAACTATGTATTCGGCATCAATGTAGTGAATATGCATAACAATCAATATGGCGAAGCTACATTGTTCAAATATATTGTTCATCCAAGCTTGCATACTGTATATCGTTTCTCTCCAGATGGTCAAGCGTACCAAATCACTCCTGGTTCTAATGAATACAACATGTTCTTAGCTGCTTGGAAAGAAGTATACGGCACTGATTTCTCTTTCCCAGCTTTATAATTTGATGGCGCAAGCCGTAATAATTACATAACTATTGCTGGTGAAAGCTCCTTTGGGCTTTCACCAGTGTTGTTTATGGAGGTTTCCTATGTCTAAATCTGAATTTGCTCAAGCCTATACGGAGCGCATGTTCCCTGATATTGCAGCCCCTGCAGGTTATATCGACCCTGAGTTTGAAGTATTGTTTGATAATTTTGCATTTGATGAAGTTATTACCGAAGAGGGTCGCAATGTGCCTGCAAAGGATCGTTTCTTGGCCATCCTTGCCACATTAGTGGGTGTATCTGCTGTCGATGAATATGCGTTGATGCTACCAGCAGCACTTAATTTTGGCTTGATTCCCGATGAAGTAATAGAGCTTCTTTATCAAGCTGTGCCATATCTTGGCATCGGTCGTGTGCGTACATTCTTTAAGGTCACAAATAAGATTTTTGACTATCGCGGGGAAACTGTTGTAGATCCATCTCGTAGTACAATCACTAGTGAATCTCGCCTTGAAAAGGGTGTAGAGAAACAGGTTGAAATCTTTGGTGAGTCTATCCGTAATTCTTACCACGAAGGTCCTGAAGAGACACGTCACATCAATAAGTGGCTTGCGAATATGTTTGGTGACTACTACACTCGTAAAGGTTTAAGTGTGGCCCATCGTGAAATGATTACCTTCTGTTTCTTGGCGGCTCAAGGTGGCTGTGAACCTCAACTTGAGGCTCACGTAGAAGGCAATTTAAACGTAGGCAACAGTAAGCAATATTTGATTAATATCGCATCCCAATGCGTGCCGTACATCGGTTATCCTCGTACATTGAATGCCCTTCGTTGCATTCAAGATGGCCACACCGCATGGGAAGCTAAACAATAAAGGAGTTCTATGTTATTTTCTGGTATTAGTTTAACGATGATTTTAGCGTCTATACCAGCGCTTATCATCGCGGCTGCAGGACATGAATTTGCTCATGCTAAGGTAGCTGATATGCTCGGTGATTCTACGCCGCGCTCTATGGGGCGATTAACATTGAATCCCGTGGCACATCTTGATTTAATTGGCTCTATAGCCTTCCTTGTTGGTGGATTTGGTTGGGCTAAGCCAGTAATGGTTAATCCATCTAATTTCCGTGATCCTCGTACGGATTCTACTTTAGTTTCTATTGCGGGACCAGCATCTAATGTGTTGATGGCCTTTTTGGGGTATTTAGCCCTTCGTTTTCTTGAAAGTTATGGCTTGTTGACGAATGAATCATTAGAATTAATACTGACACTGATTGTCGTATATAATATCAATTTTGCTATTCTTAATATGATGCCAATACCACCACTAGATGGCAGTCGTATTATTACAAGTCTATTGCCTGGGAGCTGGCAATTTACGTTGGAACGTTTAAGTTTTGTAAGTTTGATTTTGCTCATCTTAGTACTTAATACACCAATTGCTAGTAAGATTTTCATTCCATTACAACAAACTATTTTGCAGTTGTTTGAGCGTATCGTAAGCGTTATTTTGTAAGTGCTATACTGTAAGGACTTTAGTCCCTCTTCCTCACTATATTAAAAAGTATCGATATAATTCGATAAGTATGATATACTAGAGATAGAAATCGTAAATTTTCGATATATTAGTATTCTAGTATATCGTATATAAAGCAGTGCTACATACTATATAATGAAGTATTTAATACTATAAGTATATAGACACTGTATATAAGTTAGTATAGAGAGATTCAAGTGAATAGAAGAGGAATATATATGGATTTTGAAGAAAACCAAGTGCCAGAGGCAATTCTGGATAAGCTTACAAAGGTGTGTACCTGCCGTAGCATTACACGTAAAACGATTAAAGAAGCCATTTTGAATGGTGCTCATACATTTCCTGAAGTAAAAGAAGCAACTCGTGCCGGCACAGGCGCTTGCGGTGGCAAAGGCTGTGGCCCTCGCATCGTAAAGCTTTTAGCAGAAATGAAGGAGCAAGGTAAAATTTAAGGATAAGCAAAAGTTAAGTACAAGCAAAATTTAAGCGTAAGTTTGCCCTTAACTCATATAAAGACTATTACTTCAAACCAATACGGTATATATTCGTAGGTTTTGGGTAATAGTCTTTTTTGCGCTAACGCAGGACTAGATGTATTGGCGTTTTGGGGTTGTCTTTATTATTTGATATACTATACATAATACTTTTTAGAGATTTTGGAGGTATATATGTTTCGACGTATCGTGGCAGCTACGATGATCGGCGCGTTGGCGCTTACAACGGGTTGCGGTTTACATAATCCATTTACTTCTAAGGCTGAGCCTGTAACCTATGAGTCTGTGGCACAGAGCAAGCTTTCACCAGAGGAAAAGGTGGATAAATTAGTAGCTAATATGTCTGATGCAGACAAGGTGGGGCAATTGTTGATGATTGGCATCCACGGCAAGACCTTGAATGATGATGCGAAGTTTATGCTCAATGAGTACCGCGTGAGCGGCATTATCTTGTTTGACCGCAATATGGAGTCCAAAGATCAAGTGAAATCGTTGATTGCGGACATTAATAAAACTGGTAAAAGCGCCGGTTTAACGCCATTGTTCATCGGTATCGACCAAGAGGGTGGTGCTGTGGCGCGCATGGAGGATCAGCTCATCAAGGTTCCTCCTGCAGAAGAGTTAGGCAAGGAACCTATTGAACAAGCGGTATCCTTGGCAAAACAGTCTGGTACAGAACTTAAAGGCCTGGGATTCAATATTAATTTTGCTCCTGTAGCGGACTTGGGCTTGACCTATGGCCGTTCCTTTAGTACGAACCCTGATGAGGCCGTACGCTATGCCAGTGCAGTAGGCAAGGCCTATGATGAAGCGGGCTTGTGGTATTCTTACAAACACTTCCCAGGTATTGGTAAAACAGACGTCGATTTACATGCTGATACTAGTGTTGTACAAGTGTCTAAAGAGACTTTGTTGAATGAAGATACGAAGGTATTTGTAGATCTCATTAAGCAGTCTAAACCGAATACATATGCAATTATGGTGTCTCATGCGATGTATCCTAAAATTGATCCAGACCATCCATCTAGCCTATCTAAAGCCATCATTACAGACTGGTTGCGCAAGGATATGGGCTATAACGGCGTTGTTGTAACGGATGATATGGACATGGGCGCGCTTGCTAAACATTACACCTTCGGTGATATGGCGGTTCAATCTATTTTGGCTGGCAGCGATATCTTGCTTGTATGCCATGAGTACGAACACATGCAAGAGGCATATAATGGCCTTATGAAAGCTGTAAAAGATGGTCGTATCTCTAAAGAACGACTCGATGAATCTGTGAAACGAATCTTGCTTATGAAGATGAGTAAAATTTCTTAGGCTATTTGTTTTGCTTGTAGGCGGGACTTATGTCTAAGCCGTTTAAGTCTTTAGATTCCCTATTACGCTTGATGAGAAAACGAAATATTACAATGATTATATAGTGTATACATAACACAGCTTCAAGGATTTTAATAAACCGATAGAGAATTACTTAGTATAGTTATTCTCTATCGGTTTATTTTTTGTTAGGAGTGAATGTATATGGCTCGGAGAATTATGTTGAACGGAACGTCCTATTTTGGACAAGGGGCGATTCAGGAGATTGTGAACGAAATTAAGAATCGCCATTTTAAAAAGGTCCTCGTTACGTCTACACCTGATCTATTTGAGTTTAAGGTGGCTACAAAGGTAACAGATCTTCTTGATGCGGCAGGCATTGCTTACGATGTATATGATAATATTAAGCCGAATCCAACGATTGAAAACGTAACATCTGGTGTGGCTGCTTGTAAGGCGGCAGGTGCTGAAGCTATCGTTGCTGTAGGCGGTGGCAGTGCTATCGATACAAGTAAGGCTATTGCTACAATTGTGACGAACCCTGAGTTCAGCGATGTGCGTAGCCTTGAAGGGGTGGCACCTACGAAACATCCATGCTTGCCGATTATTGCTGTGTCTACCACATCTGGTACGGCGGCAGAGGTTACTATTAACTACGTTATTACAGATGTTGAAAAGAACCGTAAATTCGTTTGTGTTGACCCTCATGACATACCAATCGTAGCCATTGTAGATCCTGATATGTCCGCATCGATGCCAACTGGTCTTTGCGCATCTACCGGTATGGATGCCCTCGTGCATGCCGTAGAAGGTTACATTACAAAAGGTGCATGGGAACTTACGGATATGCTTCATTTGAAAGCTATTGAAATTATCGGTCGCTCCTTGCGTAGCGCCGTGGCTGGTGACTTCGCAGGCCGTGAATCTATGTCCCTTGGTCAATATATTGCAGGTATGGGATTCTCCAACGTAGGCCTCGGCATTGTTCACTCCATGGCGCATCCATTGAGTGCTGTGTATGATATCCCTCATGGTAAAGCTTGTGCCATGTTGTTAACAGCAGTGTTAAAATTCAATGCTCCTGCAACAGGCGAGAAATATCGTGAAATTGCTCGCGTTATGGGCATTCCTGATGTAGACGGAATGGATCAAGAAACATATCGTCAAGCAGCTATCGATGTAATCCAAACATTAGCTGATGATGTAGGTATTCCTAAATCCCTTAGCGAAGCGGGCGTGAAACGTGAAGACATTCCATTCCTCGCTGAATCTGCTTTCAACGATGCATGTACACCTGGTAACCCACGAGATGCATCTATGGAAGAAATCATCGGCATTTACGAATCCATATTTTAAGGAATTTTAGGGCTTATCTAAATAACCTAATCAAAACTAGCCATCTCGTGTTAGAGGTGGCTAGCTTTGCGTTTGTAGTGTTGTCTTGTCTTGTAATTATATAATTGACATTGTATGTAATCGTTTCTTGAAAATGGTGGTTTACATAAGTATACTAAGGATATGAATACATAGTTCGTGTATGAGTGTTTAAATTTTGGTTAATGCTGAGGAGGAATGGTATGAGGCTATGGAAATTTAATAAGCGCAGTTCTACCTTAGCAGATATGTCCATGAATCGTATGTTGTTAACAGAGCTCATTGCGAAGGGCGCTCTTGTGGGCGTGATTGCAGGCTTTTGTGGTGCTACATATCGTTATTTAATCCTTGAGTCAGAGCATATTCGTTGGCGTTTGATGGATGGCATTACCATGGAATGGGCCATAGGCTGGCTTGTGATGATGGTCATCTTTGCCTTTATCGTAGATCGATTGCTTGCATGGGCTCCATTGTCTGGTGGCTCTGGTATTCCTCAAATCGAAGGGGAAATGCTAGGGCTCTTTGATATGAAACCGTATCGGACGCTAGCCTCCAAGATGATTGGTGGTGTATTGACTGGGTTTGCAGGCTTTTCTGTAGGCCGTGAAGGTCCAGCCGTACAAATTGGTGGCTCTGCCGGTAAGATCGTGTCTTACTGGATGAATTCAGGGCTGCGTGAGCAGCGTATCTTGACCTCTGCTGGGGCAGGGGCGGGCTTAACGGCTGCCTTTAGTGCACCCGTATCGGGGGCTATGTTCGTCTTTGAAGAGGTCCATAAAAGCTTTTATCCGTACCTCGTTGTGCCCACCTTTGTGGCCACATTGATTTCTAACTATATTACAGTTAGTATCTTTGGCCTCGACCCCGCTCTTGGATTTTCGGTTACCTCAGGGGTTCCTTTTGAGTATTTTCCTGTACTGCTTATGGTGGGCGTTATCATGGGGCTCTGTGGGGTGTTATTCTGCCGCATGATCTTTGCATTTAAGAAATTCTTTGAATGGCTGAAATGCTCTCGATTCTTGAAATTAGCTCTTACCTTTGTGACTGTGGCCGTTATCGGCTATGATTCGCAACTTCTCTTGGGCGGTGGCAATGATCTGGTAGGGCAGCTAGCCTTTCAATCTCATGGCGTATTGCTCTTAGGGGGCATCGTATTAGGAAAGATTTTACTTACCACCTTCTGCTATGGCAGTGGTGCACAAGGTGGTATATTCTTGCCAATGCTCGTTATAGGGGCCTCAGCAGGTGCCTTTTGTGAAAGCGTGCTTTCATCTGTGGGTATTATTTCTCCTGATTTTGTACCGCAATTTGTTATCTGCGCCATGGGCGGTATGCTAGCGGCGGCTATGCGGACCCCGATTTTGGCGATTTTGCTCGTCCTTGAAATGACGAATAGCTTCTCTAATATTTATGCCATCGGTATCGTTACACTGGTGGCATACCTTGTGGCAGAGCTGTTAAAAGAACCACCGATTTACGATTCCTTATTACAAGCCATGAGTGGTCAAAACAATTTAGAGTCTGTACAAACTTTCTTCCAAACGAAGGTACCTGTAGTGGCAAACTATACAGATGTACAATTACAAGACTTGGCCTTGCCAGATGGGACACTCATCGTAAGTATTCGTCGCAATGGAACATATATTGTGCCGTTAGGGGATGTTAAACTTGAACCAGGTGATGAACTACAAGTCTCTTGTGAGCGAGGGCGATTAAAAGCAGCGAAAGAATTTTTCCAATCGAATCAGTTATAGCAAAGAGCTTTTTTCCAATCTAAATAAAGGGAGGCCTTATTATGTTGGATAATATTATAGTATTTTATATCTTCTTTACCATAGTTGGCTTTTTAGCCGCTATGCTAGGTACTATCATCGGTGCCGGAGGGGGCCTTGTATTTGTGCCTCTCTTTATGTACTGGTTTCCTGAGTGGTCTCCATCCATGATTGTAGGGACATCGCTCTTTTCCGTTATGTGTAATGCTATTTCTGGATCTATTGCATATATTAAACAGAAGAAAGTACTGATCAGTGCCGCTATTGTATTTAGTTTAGCGACTTTACCAGGTGCTATCTTAGGGGCTCAAATGTCTGGTTGGTTTTCTGGACAGGGATTTATGTTTGCCTTTGGGTGCTTTATGCTTTGTGCATCGGGGCTAATTGGATTTAAGAATTTTCGCAAAGGGGAGCGTAAGGAAGAAAGCCTTACCCTTGATCAGTTAACGTATAGCAAGCCTATCGGTATTAGCATTAGCTTTTTTGTAGGTTTTATCTCCAGTATCTTTGGTATTGGTGGTGGCCTTATCCATGTGCCTGCCTTGATTTATCTGATGGGATTCCCAACCCATATGGCAACGGCTACAAGCCAATCTATCCTTGCTGTATCTACAATGATAGGCGTTATAACGCATTTATTGGAAAATCATATCGTATTTAGTATTGCTATCCCTACTAGTATTGGCGCTATCTTTGGTGCCCAAGCAGGTGCGCGTATTGCAAAACGTCTGAAAGCAAAATCTATTCTTGCTCTTATGAGCGTGGCAGTCTTTGCACTAGCTGTACGTCTTATTCTTAAGTCTGGTATTTTGGGATGATATGGCTTTAGAGGGCTTTTTATGTGCTAGAAAATCTTTAATAGGGAGTAGTTTAAAGGGTATGATTAAAAGTCATACATAAATGTAAATGAGAATGGAAAAATAGAGATAAATAAATTATACCAATTTTATGCATAATTTTTGTAAACTATTTCCTATAGAATTATATGCGGTGTAACTCACGTTTTAAGGGATGTTTAGCATTAGTTTGTTGTAGCATTATGAATTAGCTAGATAAATAAAATGTTTTTATTTTAACATGTGAAGAAATGAGTACATGATAATGCCATTGAGATGCACTTTCAAGTAAAGAAATAAAAAAGCAGTGCATATCGAGAATTATTAGGAGAGATATAATTTATGCATAATTATAGTAGTGAGAATGAGAACGGCGTATACTAAATATAAGACAATATAAGATATATTCCTTAAGAGAGGATAGGAGGAAATATAAGTGAGTACGCTTAATAGAGATTATGAACGTTTTGCCAAGGAGGCAAAAGAGATTTGCAAAGATCGTGTGTATACCGATCATTTACGTCGTTATGCATATGGCGTTGACGCGTCCTGTTATAGCTATTTACCAAAGGTTGTTGTAAAGGCTGAAGATGAACGCGAAGTACGACGCCTTATTCGTTTGTGCCAACAATGTGGTACACCATTTACATTCCGTGCGGCTGGTTCTTCTTTATCTGGTCAATGTTCCAGTGAAGATGTGCTTATCGTATGTAATGATGGCTTCAAAAAAATGGAAGTTATCGACGATGGCAAAGCTTTAAAATGCGAATGTGGTGTTATCGGTTCCGATGCGAACGAGTTATTGAAACCATATAACCGCAAAATCGGCCCAGATCCTGCTACACTTGCAACAGCATTAGTAGGCGGTATTTTGAATAATAACTCCTCTGGTATGTGCTGTGGTACGGCTCAAAACTCCTATAAAACAATCCGTTCCATCCGCGTTGTATTACTAGATGGTACTGTTCTTGATACATCCGACAAAAAATCTATTGAACAATTCCTTCGTGAAAAACCTCAAATGGTTGAAGATATCTTGCAATTGCGCAAAGAAATCTTAGCCGACGAAGAATTGACTCATTTGATTCATCACAAATACAAAATCAAAAATACTACAGGCTATGGCTTGAACTCCCTTGTTGATTTCGAAGATATTATCGACATCATCAATCACTTGTTCATCGGTTCTGAAGGTACATTGGGCTTCGTATCTGAAATCGTATACAACACTGTTGAAGACGTACCTCATAAAGGTTGCGGTCTCATGTTCTTCAGCACATTGAACGATGCATCTCTTGCGGTTGTAGCTTTGGCTAATATGGGCCGTGAAAAGGTTGTTGCTGCAGAAATGATGGACTATCAATCCTTGAAAGCAGTTCAAACTCTTGAAAATGTACCTGACTTCGTTCGTGAAGTACCAGAAGGTACAAGTGCTATCTTGTTCCAAACTGAAAGCTATTCCAAAGATACTGTAGATGAAAATTTAGCTTTCATTAAAGAACAATTGAAAGATATCCCAACAGCTATCCCAAGCCTTTATTCTCAAGATCCTAAAGAATACGATTCCTGGTGGGCAATCCGTAAAGGTATCTTGCCTATCGTTGGTGGTCAACGTAGAAAAGGTACTACTGTTATTACCGAAGACGTTTGCTTCCAAATCGAAGACTTCACTAAGGGCATTGAAATGCTTACTGAATTATTCCACAAATACGATTTCGTTGACGGTGGTGTAATCTTCGGTCATGCTTTGTCTGGTAACGTTCACTTTAACATTACACCTGACTTCAGCGATCCTAAAGATACTAAGAACTTCGGCGATTTGGTAAAAGAAATGTCCGAACGCGTATCTGGTTTCGGTGGTTCTTTGAAAGCCGAACATGGTACAGGCCGCATGGTAGCACCGTTCGTTGAAATGGAATGGGGCAAAAAAGCGTACGAAATCAACCGTCGCATCAAAGCTATCTTTGACCCTGAACGCATCTTGAACCCTGATGTTATGATCACTGATGATCCAGATGTGTACAAGAAAAACCTTAAAGCTCAATGCGTTATCGACGATGCTTTCACAATCTGTATGGAATGCGGTTTCTGTGAAAAACATTGTCCAAGCCGTAATTTAACATTGACTCCACGTCAACGTATCGCGTTGTTGCGCGAAACTAAACGCCTTGAAAACGAAGGCAACTTCACATTGGCATCTGAACTTAGAAAAGGCTATGAATACTTCGGCGTAGACACTTGTGCTGCATGCTCCATGTGTAAAGGCCTTTGCCCACTCAGCATCGATACTGCTCAAATCGCATTGTCCATGCGCCGCATCGACCCACCTGCACCAGAATTGGCTAAAAAAATCTACGATAACTTCTCTACAACACTTCAAATGTGTCGTGCTGGCGTAAGTCTTGAAGGCATTGCAGGTTCCATCATTACACAAAAAGCAATTTCTAAGATTACTGAAGGTTTGCATGGCGTAACAGGTGTTACACCATATGTTCCTAAAACAACTCCTAAAGCTAATCGCTATAAATTGAAAAACCGCATCAAACCAACTAACTTTGAAAAGGTTGTATACTTCAGTACATGTGCAAACCGCGCATTCAAACCTAACCAAGGTTATGACGATGATCGCAGCTTGCAACAAGTTGTTGAAAGCCTCTGCAACAAGGCTCATATCGATATTATCTATCCAAAACATATCGAAAACCTCTGCTGTGGCTTGAGCTTTGAAAACTACGATGACGTTCATGAACGTGCTGTTAAAGACTTACACGATGCATTGATGAAAGCATCTCAAAATGGTAAATATCCAATCGTGATCGACCATAGCGCATGCTTCAACCACGCTTTCAAACACATGCCAGACTTAGAAATCAACGATATTTCTGAATTCTTGTGCAAATACGTAGTACCTCATCTCGACATTGAAAAATGCGATGAACGCGTTATCGTACATAAACAATGTAAGATTAAATCTTTGAATAAATCTCAATACATTGAAGACTTGGCTCGTCTCTGCACAGACCATGTATTCAATATCAAATCCTTCGCATGCGATGGCTTTGCTGGTCAAAAAGGTTTCTTCACACCAGAACTTAACAAATCTGCCACAAAAGACCTTGCCGGTGAAATTGCTGAATATGGTGCAACACTAGGCGTAAGCTCCAGTTCCACATGTGAAATTGGCCTTGGTGAAAGCGGTGGCATCCCATTCGTAGGCGTTGCATTCCTATTAGACCGTTGCTCTAAAGCAAAAAAATAAGATTTATAACATTACCTACCATATAACGAAAAAGGACGAGTTGCGGCTCGTCCTTTTTTGTATATAGTTTTGGTATAATTGTAATGGTAATTAAAAACTATGTGCTAGTATTTAATGAATTATATGATAGTGCTATATAATGTAATGATAGTAAATAGTCGATTATGTAATTGTATTAAATGGCTAATATAGAGGTATTGTATGAAATATATTCTATTATGTATTTGTTTGCTTAGCTTATTAGGGTGTGGCACAGATACTAAGATCCAACAAGACACTAAACCTACAACAACAGCTAACGAACAAGTTAAAACAGAGCAAGATGCTCGTGTTATGGCCGCTAAGCAAGCTTTATCCTCTGGCGATTATGCTAAAACCATTGAGGAAGCATCAGCTTCTATTAAGGATAATCCTAATAATGCAGAGGCGTACTCCATCCGTGGCTTCGCTACGGCGTTAAATGGTGATACAGCTAAGGGCTTAACAGATACTAAAAAATCATATGATTTAGATCCTAATAATGTAGCGAACTATTACAACATGGCCATGGTGTATAAGTTACAAGGCCAATTAAATGAGTCTAAACAATGGTTTGAAAAGGTATTAGAAAAGGACCCTAGCAACACTTGGTCTGTATATGGTATTGCTACCATTTATGCAGACCAAGGGGATGATACTAAGGCCCTTGAATGGCTTGAAAAAGCAATTAACATTGATCCATCTGTGAAAACCGTAGCCGCTGAACAAGACCATTTTGAACGCTTTCACAATAATACGCGATTTAAAACATTAGTAGGGTTATAGACATGGGTAGTAAACAAATCATTCGCCATATTATAAAGTTAGTCGGCTTCTTGTATTGGTTCGTTTTCTTGTATCTCGCCGGTCAAATGCTAGGCAGTTGGTCGGACTTTATGACGCGGTACAATATTGAAACACCAATCTTCCTTACCTTTATCGTAGTAGTTGGGTGCATTGTTACGCCCTATTTGGTGTTTTATTGGAAAAAATTGAACCCTCATACTAAACCTCCATATTTAGTGCGCTGTCTTAGTTCCTACATGGATCATCTAGAGGACAGACATAGCGTGTGGTTTGATATACTCTATGTACTCAAACTATTGCTCTATTTTGTGACTGTTATGTGGATGATCTGCGTAGGCTTGCTAACACTTGCAATCATTGCGTGGACAGTAGTCCTAATTTTGCTAAGCAATTGATGATGTAAATTTACATTGTTTTCTCCACCAATGCTTCTTGTAAAAGCTGAGAAAAATTAATCCCTTTAGCCAGTGCTCTATCGTTAAGCCATGCTGGAATTGTTAATGTTTTCTTTACAGACTTACGATTTTTAGCTAAATCAATATCTGTTTGCACTAATGTAGGATAAGTTGTATCTGTGCAAGGTAAGTTACGTATAGATGTAGGGGTTGGTAAACTTTCCCCATCTTCTAAGGCTCCTAAAATATATAGCTCCATTGCTTCTTGTGCATTGGTTATCAATTCTGTTAGTGTTGAGCCGGTGCTACTAGTGTATTCGAAATCTGGAAATTCGGCCCAGAAACCATCGGCATCATCATGGATTATAGCAGGGTATATAAATTTCATAGGTCCTCCTAATAGTAAATTTTTATCCTTTATATTCTTTTCTTTTATAGTAACACGTGTATACGTACAAAACAATTATTAGGAGTTATATATTCTTATTTATAGTCTAACTGTATATAAAGGAAAACAGGGGTGACCATTGGTCACCCCTGACTCTATTAGTCACTTACAAACTAGATGTATGATTTATATACATTAATTCTATTTATATAAGTCACATTAGTATATAATTAAGGTATATAAATCGGGTTGTATATTGATGAAAGGAGAGAACTCATCATGAAACCATTTGGTAAGCGGATTGCAATGGCTGTGGTGTGTGCGGCCACATTGACATCTCCCTTGTTGTTGAGCGGTTGTAGTATGTCTGAGCTATGGCAGGGCACTGAACAGAGTCGTAAGGAAATTGCGCAGCGGTCTGAACAGGATCAAGTACAGTTGTTTAATCAATATGTGAAAGCTGTAAGCCGATTTAATCGCATGGCGGTAATGTTTGATTATGCGAATACTCCAACTCTTAACGGGTTAAAAGCGGGGCAGCATTTAACTGTATTTAATACACCGAACTTTAAGCAATTGCAAAAAGAATTAGAAGAGGCTAAGCAAGCCGGTATTCCTTATGATGAAATGAAAGAGCCTTTAGATAAGCTACTTTCAAAATTGAACGAAATTACACCGGTAGCAGAAGAGCTTGATGCATACTATAAATCTAAAGGGTATACCACAGATAACTATGCTAAGGAGCAACAATTAGGCCCTAAATATGTTCAATTGTATGAACAATTTGTTCCTATTTATGCTGACTTTGATAATTTAATGCATAAGATTAACACGGACCGATTGCAACAACGGTTACAACAATTGCGCGATGCAGGTAAGAAAAATGCAGCTGCCGCACAAGAGGTTTCTTTGCGACTTACTGCAGTCCTAGAAAAGCTAGATAGTGAAAAACAACCAGATGTAAATGCTATCAATCAAGAGTTACAAGCTATTGGCGATTTAGCGAATGGTATTTCTAGCCCTAAGTATGACTCTGTTAAGACCTCTGTAAACTCTACGATTGGTGCCATTCGTACTTATATGGGATCCAAACAAGATAACGATTATAAACATATGGTTGAGGCCTATAACCGTTATATTTCCAATATGAATACGACCAATATGAATGAGTTAGATTAATACGTCTATATAAAAGAAAGCTGTATCAAATGAGAGTATCATTTGATACAGCTTTTTAGTTGATATATAGGATATACCTTACTTTTTTAGGCTAATGCGCGTTGTAATTTGGTTCGATAACGAGAATAATACTAAGGCTACCCAGATACAGCCAAAAGCGATGAGTTGGGCTGTGCCAAAGCTTTCACCAAAATAGAAGATGGCCAAGAAAAATCCCATGGTGGGAGATAGGTATTGTAAAAAGCCTAGTACGTTCAATGGCAAAAGTTTAGCGCCGTACGAGAAGAGGATGAGCGGAATTGATGTGGTGAGCCCTGCACCGATGAGGAGTAGGCCGGTGGATGTTATGTTCTCAAGAAAGACCCAGGAAGAGGTGTCGATGGTTGCTAAATACCATAGAGCTATCGGTGTAACAAGCCACGCTTCCAAAGCAATACTTGAAAATGGATGAATGGTGAGACGTTTCTTTACGGCTCCGTATAGGCTAAATGATACAGCTAGTGCGATGGAGACAATCGGTAAGGACCCTAGTTCATAGGTCATGATCGATACACCTAGTACGGCGATGGCCATACTCAGTTTTTGGGACCATAGCAAGGTTTCTTTGTAGATAACGATGCCGAGCAATACGTTGAGGAGAGGGTTGATATAATACCCGAGGCTCGTATCGAGAACGTGTTGGTTGGTAACAGCCCAAATATAGGTGAACCAATTGACGCTAATAAGGGCGGCTGCCAGTAATAATAGGCCGAACTGTGAAAGATGTGTGCGCAAGTGTTGAATATCGATGCGCAGTTGTTGGCGGCCCATAGCAAGGATGATGAAGATCATCCAAACACCAGACCAGATGATGCGGTGCGATAATACTGAAAAGGATGAAACTTGGTTAAGTAGTGCCCAATAAAGGGGGAGCAAACCCCAGATTAAGCAGCACAGTAATGTAGTACTGAGCCCTTTTTTGTTTATATCATTCATAATGCAACCTCCTCTTATTGATAGCATTATTATATCATGCTGATA